>NZ_JBSQBA010000001.1:0-165530 GCF_053851655.1 Mycoplasma sp. 327 | reverse complement strand
TGTATAATTAAACAAATTCAAAATATCGGTGGCTCATTTTTCACGCTAATTAATGCAATACCACTAATTAATAAATTTATAAAAGAAAAAGTTAATATAATTATATGCAACGAAAAACATCTGCCTCAGGCGCAAATTATTCCGTTTGATAATTATTATAATAACAAAGTATTTTTATCTCAATTAACTTGAGATGAGAATTACAAAGCCATAACCTGAAAAAATATTATTAAATTAAAGATTTCTAATCAACTTAATTTGTTAGTAAATTTTAATTTAGTTAATGATGAAGATTATCAAAAATTTAAAAATTATATTTTAGATGTCAAAATTGGTGATTTATCTAACCGCGAGGCTCATGCAGCTAAACTTTATTATAAAAATATTTTTGGAGCTGATTTTAAAAGAGAAAGAAATAACTTCGATGATGATATTAATGCGATGCTAAATTATGGGTATACGATTTTACTATCATTTTATAGTCGGTCAATTAATGGGCGTGGCTTTGATAATCGCATTGGCGTTTTTCATAAAAGCTTTAATAACCCTTATAGTTTAGCATGCGATCTAATGGAAATAGCTAGAGTGTTTATTGACTATGTTGTATATCAGTATTTAATCAAGAAAGCTAATTATCAAGAAGTGAATTGAAAAATTTTTAAGCAAATGCTATATGAATTTTTTGATGAGCACATTAATGTCAACAATAAGCATATAAGAATTCGCGATTATATTGATTATTCAGTTAAAAAAATATTAGAAAATTGTTCATTAGAAGAGTTAATCATTGATTGAAATTCAAAGTAGATTTATGCGAATAATTGTTATGTATGATATTTCGATGGACGATGATAATATCGCTTATTATAATAAATTTAGAAATGAACTAATTAAATTAGGTTATAGCATGATTCAATATTCAATCTATGTTAAATGTATATCAGCTCACACTCAATATCCTTATGAAAAGGATAAACTAATAAAAATCGTTCCAAAAAAATCAAATGTGAGAATTTTATTAGTAACAGAAAGTCAATATCAAAATATTGAAATCATTAATGGCGAAAAATCACTAAATGAATATTACTTAGATAAAAAAATATATTTAGAGGTATAAATTATGTTAGAAATAGTAAAATTTAGTCATCTTTTAGATTATGACTATCAAGGAATTAGAGTTATTGAAAGCAGTAACTCTTTAGCTTTTTTAGCTATGTTAATTAATCATGAAAATCAAAATAATCAACCAAGTCTTTTAATTAATAATAAAAGCTATTTTGTTAATGAAAGTATTATTATTAATCCATTATCAAAAGTTATTGATATCCTTAACTTTAGCAGCAAAAATAGTTTATATAAAATGTTTATAAAAGACAGTAGAATTGATCAAGAAAATTTAATCAAAAGTGATTTATTATCTGAAGTATTAAATTTTTATACAAATTTAGTTGCTGAAGATTTTATTTATCTTAATTTAGATAAATCAAAGTTAGTTAAATTTTTATTCCAACTAAATGATCAGAAATTGATTAATAAAGATATTTTATTTAAGTTTTTTGATTTAACAAATCAATTAGATAAGCAACTTGTAATTATCACTAATTTTGATAATATCAATATTAGCGAGTTGGTTACTTTTACTAATAAATTTAACTTTATTATATTAACTAACAATATTTGAGATATTTGTAATAGCTTTGAAGAGTTGGAAGTTTGTTCAATTTTTGATAATAAAACATTTATCAATATTGATAATGTATCTTTAATTAAAGAAATACTTATGCAAAAATTCAATATTGATGACATTGAAAAAATCAAAGAAAGTAAAACATTGCAAAATGCAATAAAATCAATCATTTTAGATTAATTTTTAATCGAATTTAAACGTTTATATACAAAAATGACATTTTAGTACTATACTATTCTTAAGCAAGGTTAGACATTCGCTCTTAAAAGTGGCAACTTATTTCGATTTTAGTACTATACTATTCTTAAGCAAGGTTAGACATTACTAATTTTATATGACTTTATGAATAAATTTTAGTACTATACTATTCTTAAGCAAGGTTAGACGCGAAGAATCAAGCAGGTTATAATAAGACAATTTTAGTACTATACTATTCTTAAGCAAGGTTAGACATATTTTTACTGATGATATTGAAGATAGAGATTTTAGTACTATACTATTCTTAAGCAAGGTTAGACTAAATCGTTCGAAATTTCTTGCTTCTTATTAATTTTAGTACTATACTATTCTTAAGCAAGGTTAGACTTTTTAAGTATTTAAGTGGTTTATTTTTTTTATTATTAAAAAACACATTCTGTATGGAATGTGTTATAAATTTTCATTAGTAAAATTTAAACTATTTTATTTTTTAATTTAAGATAATTTAAGTTAAATACGTTAATATTAATTAAAATTCTCTTTATTTTTTGTTTATCGCCCTCTACAATAACGTTTCGTTTTGAAATAAATTTTACTTCTATTTGTTGAGTACTATAATTGTTGCCACATAAATAATAGACTTGATTATTGATTGCGTTTTTAAACAACGTATTTTTATATCAGACATCAATTATTTTATTTTCCTCTGGAATGTCTAATGTTTTTTTAATTCTATTTAATTCTTTTTGATTGTAAATTTCTTCTAAAGAAAAATCAGATTTTTTATTGTTATCAAATGTGTAGATTTTTGCATTTACCGGGATATAAGCATATTTATCTTTTCTTGTTTTATAAATCAATAGTGCAACCCAATTAAATGATTCTTTAAATGACTTGCTATCATTTTTATTTAAAGCTACATTGTTAATATCTTTTTTATCACTAACTATTTTTAATTTTTTAACCATTTTGACTTTATTGTTTTCAACGAGTAATAAAATTTGATTATTTTTACAGAAATCTTTATACTCTTCTGAAATTAATTCACTATATTCTTTTTGTAAATCATTCATATAAACTTCAAAAGGACTTTTTTCACCTTTATATTCTAGATATATATTCTTAAGTTTATTAAACTCTTGAGGGTGACTTCTGAACATTAATACATTATCGTGTTTATCTTCTTTTTCGAAGTAATCTTTCATATCATAGACACTTTTACGTTCAACTTTATAAATTATATTTTCATCATCTGGATCTTTGATAGAAGAGTATAAAGTTGCATTAAATAGTTCGATATTATGATCTTTCGTTAATTTTCTTGTAAATCTTACTTTAGATTTAATTTCTTGTTGTCTATTTTCGCCTATCGATTTTTTTACTTTATCTGTTATATCCTCGGTATTGACAGTTAAATCAGAACGCTTACAAATAAATTCACCAGTTTCTTTATCAATAATGTTGTTGTCTTTGTCAATGTAGTAGTTTTCCAAAATTGCTCATTTATTATGGTTCATTTTCATATTGTTTGCTGCAATTGCTAATATTGAAGCATCAATAGCATGGTGATCAAATTCATCACGGTTCTTTTTATCCAATTTCGCTAATTTTCTAATTATGCTTGTAAATTTACCTCTAATAGGTTTTATTGTGAATTGATTGTCATGATTTTTAGCATAGTTTGCTAAAATACTTAAAAATTCTTTACATGCATAACGCGTGTCGTTTAAATTTCTAGAAGCAAATTCTATTTCATCGCTTTGAGAAAGTGTGTCATGCAATAAATTGTTGCACTTTGCAATTAATTCATCGTATGTTTTAAATCAAGGTAAATCTTTGATTTTATCTTTTTTAGAAGTATATTTATCGGCTTTTGATCTTCAATGTGCATATAACCATTTTTTTAGCTCTTCAAATTTTTCGGTTGATAAAAAGTCTTTAGGAACCTTATTTTCCTTTTGCTCATTTGACTCTTTTAGTACCAAAACCTTGTTTCTGATTGAATCGTCAAAACTTTTGCTTTGAGGAAGAATATGATCAATATGTGTATATCCTGGATTTTTATAAACTTTTCTTAAATCAATATCTTGAAGAGAATATAAATCAATTCCGTCCTGTTGTAATCATAGCAATAACTTTAATTTTGTATGATCTGAGCAATTTGAAATACTGAATGAATTATCCATAGTTCTTTCTTTTACTGCCACTTCAATTAGATCATTAACTTTTTTATTGTGTTTATTTTGAGCACTGATTTTTTTAGCTTCTTCTTCACCGTTTTTATCCCTTGGCATTTCTAGGCCAACTTTTGTGATTAAATATTTTTTTCCAAATTCTTTGATAATTTGGTTAAATACCTTAACGCTTTCTCTAATTGAACTTTTAACTGCTGGAGAAACAATTAAATCGTCTAAAAAATTGGCTTGTAAATATTTGCCAGTTTGTTCTTTTGAAATTAGTTTAATTTCATTTTCTTTATTATATTCACTAACTGCTTTATATAAATCACTTTCTTTATTTCATTTTAATGACTCTAGATTGGTAATTTCATCAAACAATGCCTGCAACGTATGTTCAAAAACACGGTATGAAAGTGAATGTGTTTTATTTCCTTTTAATTTAGAACTTTGAGCAATATCTTTTATCGTGTTCTGAATATCACTGTCATTTAATAAATATTTATTGAATACTTTAATACATTCTTTATCGTTTAACTTGTTGATACGGTCATCAATACTTCTATTATAAAATATTGGTTGATATAGCTTATCTAAGTCTCTTATTACATTGAATAAATTTTCACTGTTAAACATTGAAGCAATACAATTATTTTTTACAAAGATATTTAAAATTTCATTTGTTATATTTAGATTTTTATAATCGATATCTTCATTGCTAAAACTATTTGTAGTTAAATCATTATTATTTTTTTTCATTTCTTTAATAATTGATTTTTTATCTATGTTTTTAACTTTTTTATCGTTTTTAAATGAATTAAATCAATTTAAAATTAGATCTTTTTTAACTTGATTGTCTAGATTTATTTTATTTTGTGAATTTTCGTCAATATAAAAAGTTGTATTGTTTAAATTGTGTAATAAATTAAACATTTCTGCACTTGGCGTATTAATAGGCGCTCTATTGTCTTTTTTAAACACGCTACATTTTCCAGTGGTTTTTTCTCATATTACAGTATATTTTTGAATAACTTCACCATTTTCATCTCTTTGAAAAATTCCGTATTCACTCGGACTTTTTATATTGCCAGGCCCTTGTTCAAATGAACGTATATATTTAAATAAATTTAGATAATTATCACTAAATTCTTTAAATAATTTTTGATCATATTTTTTAGACTGAACTTCGAAAAGTTTTTCAAGTTCGGCAACTCATCTTTTATTAGTAAATAAATTACCTGTATTTGCTTCAATGTTTTTGACAAATCCGAATCTATCAAAGTATTTTTTTTCAATTTCGCTTGGATATTTTGAATCGTCTTTAAATTCAGCAAATGAACTGTTATTCTTATCGCCGCCTTTATTATCTTTGGTTTCTTCTTCTATTTCATAAAATACACCACGATTTTTTAAATAATCGTGTAGTATTCAGATTAATTCTTCTGATAAAATTTCTTTTGATAATGCTTTGTATTTTAAATCTATAATATGTGGGTGTTTTTGTGAAGATTTTAAATAAATATTTAAAACATCTTCGACAGATTTTAAATCTAAATTAAACATTTTGCTATATTTAATAACTAATTTTGCATAAGCATTTTTCTTTAAAGCTTTTCTTCTTATGCTTCTTCTAAGAGATCTGTGTGCTCTTCTATCTTCAGCTAAATTAGGTTCATCAAACAATCTAGAACCTAGCGCAATAACTTCGTTAGTTTCATTATTAACAAGCGACCAGCCTACTGAACCAATCCCTAAATCTAGGCCTAATGAAACATCAATTTTTTTATTATCTTGCATGAATTCTCCATTCTAAAAAACATATTTATTATAAATTACAAATATAAATATTTATTTTTTTCATTAAAATTTAGCGAAAATTTGAAGATTTTATTATTGCTAATATTGCAATTTTAATACACTAAACTTTTATCTTAAATTTTCGAACCAAATGAGATTACACAAAATTTATAAAATAACTTTTTTTAACATTTACGTTAAATTGCAGCAAAATGAAAAAATTGTAATTTCATAAAAAAACTAATTTTATAATATAATTTTTCACCACAAAAAATTTATTTTTTTTCATACTTGTTAATTTTTTTAAAAAAACTCTTCTAATAAGTGTTTTTTTATTGCTCCTTGAGTTTTTAATATAATTTCGTTTGTAAATTTAAATACTTTATATTAAAGAAAATCCACACAAAAAGGAAAACAAATGAAAAAATCAATCAGAAAGTTCTTACTACCTTCAGTTATAACTAGTGCTTCTATACTTCCGATGGCTATAGGTCTAATTTCTTCACAATGCACAACAGATTCCAATGTCGAAGCAATAAAAACCCAAGGGTATGCTGATGCTATGCAAAAACTAGCCAACAAATCAATCACTGTTGCTGGGGCATGATCAGACGCTCGTTTTTATGCTAAAGACCATGCTAATGATCTAGCAGTTATTGGGGCTACATCGCACATTTCAAATGATGGTGTTCAGGCGAGATCTGACTTAAAGCTTGGCGATATTAAGGCTCTTCAACAACTTTTAATTGCTGCAATAAAAGAATCAAACAAACAAGTAAAAGATAATAAAGATTCTAACAAAGAAAGCAATCTAACTTACTTAGATAAAAATAACAAGATCCAAAGTATATTCAAAATATACAACCATGATGGCTATGCTCCAGTTGGATTTGATGCAAATATCGTTTACAACATAAATGGAGATTCAAAAAAAGCCTATGAAGTTATTCCTAAGGGCGATAGTGAATATATTTCCTTTGATGAAAAAACAAATAAATTCACAACTGTTGATGAAAAGAAAAACCTTAAAATTCAATTCATTCCTTCTTCTGATGCAGCATTAGTACAAAAAGCAACAGAGAAACTACAATTATGAATAAAGGAAAAAGGAATCAAAAATATTGAAATTAGTGTTTCAAGTGATTACAATAGTGCTGCAACAGCTTTGAAAGCTAAATCGATCGATGTCGCCTTTCTACCCGTCGATACATGAGCTAAGCTATCTGGAGATTCTAGCTTTATTATTCAAGCTGGTAGAAATGTCCAAATTATTGACCCATATATAAGCAAGCAGAATCCATCAACACCTAAATTTAATGATGAAAAACTACTAGTTGAAGCATTTAATAACTACAAAATATTCAATAAAAATAATCTTTATATCAACAAGGAACCATCTAAAAATCCAAATTCAACTACAAACGGATACAACGATGAATTAAAAACACATATTGATTCGTTGGCAACAGGAGAAGAACTTCCAACCGTTGGCTTCTATCGTTCATATATTTATGTTCGCAAAGATTCTGAAATTTACAAAATTGTTATTAAAGCCCTAAAAGAACAAGGTTCTAATTGAAAACTAAAATGATCAGAAGTAAGGGATTATGTAATTTATGGTTATACTTCAACAACATCAGCCGCCTCATATATATACCCTGAACAATGATTTAAAAAACATTTTGAAGGCTTTAAATCTTTCTTAGAATAATACAAAAACTTAATTTAATATAAAACTTAATTATGAATAAAAATTTAAAAATGAAAAGTATTAGCAACATACAACAAAATACTAATAATAATTGAAATATCAACTGAGATAATGTATCAAAAACATATCCTAATGGAACTAAGGGCTTAATTGATGTAAATCTTTCAATTAATCAAGGCGAGTTTGTTGCAATTATTGGTCTATCGGGAGCCGGAAAAACCACACTAATTAAAACAGTAAACAAAATAAATACAATTACCTCAGGAAAATTAACGGTTGGACCTTACAATGTTAATGAATTAAAAGGAAAAAAATTAAGACAATTTAGAACAAAAATTGGAATTATCTTTCAAAATTATAATCTAGTTGAAAACATCACTGTACTACAAAATGTTCTCTCGGCAAGATTACCACAAATGAATTTATTTAGAGCGTTTTTTGGATTTTATAGTAAAAGCGATATTGAACTAGCATATCAATGTTTAGCAAAGGTTAATATTCTAGAAAATGCTTATGATTTAGCAAAAGATTTATCAGGCGGTCAGATGCAGCGCGTGGCCTTAGCACGTACTCTAGCCCAAAAACCAAAAATTATTCTTGCAGATGAACCTGTAGGGGCACTTGATCCGATTATGGCTAAAAGTGTTATGGATGGTTTTTTAATAGCTAACAAATCTGAAAAAATTACCATAATTGCAAATCTCCATCATGTTGATCTAGCCCTACAATATGCAGATCGAATAATAGGGGTAAAAAAAGGCAAAATTATTTTTAATGATAGTTGAGATAAAGTTAATTTAGAACAATTAAAAGAAATATATGGAAAAAAATTGGAACAATTTGATGAAGAACAATTCAATGAAAACCGTAGAAAAAGACTAATTATTCAAAATGAAATTAAAGAAAAAATTAAAAAATTGGAAATCTAGAAATGGATAAACAACAAAGCAAATCTAGCGGTTCTATTGAATATAAAAGCAAAATAAAATTATTTAGTGAATCAGTAACAAATTACTTTAATCCTAAATTCGTTGACATCAATGGCCAAAAGGTAACTAAAAAGTTCCCTTGGTTCAAAATCTTGGGTGGTGCACTAATCTTTATTTTAGTTGTAATAATAATTGCTGCTATTAAACCTGATTTTCAAAACTGAAAAGCTTTTTGAAACCATATTTCGCACTTTTTTGAGACTAATAAAAAGGCGCAAATCGGAGCTGCAGAGTTCACGCCTTATGCAACCTTCTTGCGCAGCTTATCCTATTTATGGACCACTATTTCATACTCAATATTAGGCACTATACTTGGTATTTTTATATCAGTACCGCTAGCATTATTAAGCTCTAAAAATATTATTAAAGATAAATTAATTTATCTTCCCTTTAGAATAATAATGTCGATAATTAGAGCAGTCCCCCCAGTTGTATTCGCATTTATCTTTTTCTTCTTATTTTCAAAATCATTAGCGGCAATGTTTTCAATTGCTATATTTGTTAGCTCATTAATGACAAAATGATTATATGAAGACTTAGACACCTATGATACAAGTGCATTTCAGGGAGCGCAAGCAATTGGTAATAATAAAACTCTTGCTTTTAAAAGCGCAATTTTACCTTATTTAATAAAGAGAATTGTATCATATGGATTCTACTCATTCGAAATGGTTGTTAGATTTGCAGCTATTTTATCAATTGTTGGAATATCAACAATTGGGCAACTTCTTTCTGATCAATACGCCATAACAGATAACCTATCACATATGTCAATTGTTTTATGAGTGTTAATTGCCTTGATGATAGTAATCGAAGCATTAAACTATATGATTAAAAAATTCATTTTAGAATATTCTCAAAAGCACCCTCAAATTGATGAAAAACTTCCATTTGCAAAACAATTAGAACAGCTTAAAAAGCAAAAGTCAAAAATATATATATTCAAGATTTTTGTCATTATTCTTGTGTTTGCGCTTATCCTTGCTTCGCTAACACAAATTGAATGAAAAATTGGAAATAGTATAAAAATTAGCCAATTCAAAGATGGAATTAATAAGCTTTTCAATCCAGATTGATCATTGTTTGGTGGTAATTGAAAAACATCAAAAACAAGTGTTATACCATTAGGGGCTTCGGCTCTACTAGTGGCAATAGCTTCCTCAGTCATTGGTTTGTTTTTTGCACTAATATTAGGAATTCTTGCCGCAAAAAATATTAATAAGTATTTTTCTTACCCATTTAAATTGATTATTATTGTTATTCGTGCTATACCAGCGTTCACTTTTGCCATTCTTTTTATAATCTTGTCAAAAGACTCAAAACTATTCGCCGGTGTCTTGGCACTGGGGATACATTCAATTGGTATGCTTGGAAAACTAATTATGGAGTCAGTTGAAAAAATTCCACACAAGGTGTTTCAATCCTTAGACTCACTAGGCGCGACATGATTTCAAAAAGTCAAATTTATTGTTATTAAATCAATATTACCGCAATCTCTGTCTAACTTCTTATATAGAGTTGAAATCAACTTCAAAAGTACAGTAGTAATTGGCGCCGTAGGAGCTAGTGACTTTGGTTTCCAAATCAGTACATACTCATCCAAAACTGAAGACTGAGACAAGCTTTCATCATACCTAATTTTTACCATTATTGTATTATTGACAATTGAACAAATTTCAAATATCATTCGCTCAAAACTAACAACTGGATACTTCTTTGGCCAAGATGTTTGGTTTAAAAAACTGATTAAGCAAAATATGATTATTAAGTCGCTTGCCATTGCTCTTGTGAACAATGAGGAATTCAAAAATGAAACAAGATATGCAAAATATATGATTGCAAAACACAAGAAGGATCAATTATTTATATACAATTATTGATTAAAAAATGATTTAATTCCAGATGAAAAAAATTATAAAAGACTAATGTCAAATAAAATAGACTATTTAAATCAATATAAAAAAATATTAGTTAAAATTAAAAATGATGTTAAAAATGTTTATAAAACAACATATATGCGAACAATTCAAAATCTAGCAAATATGAAAAACTGATTCAAGAAATCTAAAATAGCTAAAAAATCCGCCAAAATTGCGGTTGATCATTATTTTGACAATTATTCATTAACGGTGGCCTAAATTATGGAAAATATGAAACAAAAATTTATTAAATTTTGAGAATATCTAGAAAACGCAAATAATATAACATTATGTACTCATGTTGAACCAGATGGTGATACCCTAGGATCTGCAGTCGCTCTCAAGCATCTTATAAAAATAAACCTAAAAAATAAGAATGTAAGAATTTCTGGCGGCGATTATCCAAGAAACCTATTGTTCTTGGAAGATGAAAAAATTTCATTAGTTGATAATGACTTTTTTAATAACTCACTAAAGGTGGTTGTTGATACATCTACAAAGAATAGAATCTTTGATCAAAGAGTCAAAACCGAAGAATCAATTAAAATTGACCATCATCCTTTGGAAGGCGAATGATTATTTGAAATTGGTGGTGATTTTTGACCTGCAACCGGACAAGTAATGACCACACTTGTTATGGAACTAAATTTAAAAACAGACAAAAAAGTTCTCGAAGGCCTTGCTGTGGCAATCATTACTGATACTGAATTTTTCAAAGAGAGAAATGTTACCCAAGAAACTTTTAAATGTATGGAATTTTTATTAAAGGAAGGTCTAGATTATAATCTTTTACTTAAAAAAATGCAACTTAATGCGGAAGAAAACAGATTCATTTTTAATGCAATAAACAATTCCCAAAAAGAAGGAATAGTTACATATATGATTGTTGATCAAATTGTTTCAAATGATATCGCAAGACCTCTTGTTGCTAAATTTGTAGAAGTATCTAACACTGAAGTTTCACTAGCATTATTAAAACGAAAACAGGGTGATTATCGCTGTGAAATTAGATCAAAAACTACTTATGATGTATCAAAAGTTGCAAACTATTTTCAAGGCGGTGGGCACTTAAACTCATCTGGATTTATTCAACAGGATTTAAATAAATTGCAAGAAATAGTTAACTTTATAAACAAACATTATTTAATATAAAAAATAAGAGTTAGGGGCGCATTAAACCTCTAACTTTTTAAAATATTAAAATATAATTTTAAGTACTAATATTTTATCTAAAAGGAAATTGTTATGTTTGAACCAATTGAACCATATAAAACTGGTTTTTTAAAAGTAAGCGATATTCACTCTATATATTATGAAGAAGTAGGTAACCCAAATGGTCAACCAATTTTATTTATACATGGTGGTCCAGGAGGGGGAATTTCTGAATCAAATCGCCAATATTTTGATCCAAGTCATTACCGAATTATTTTATTCGACCAAAGAGGTTGCGGCAAATCTATGCCATCTGCCGAAATAAAAGAAAATACTACACTAAACTTAATTAGCGATATTGAAGAGTTGCGCAAAAACTTAAATATTGATAAATGGATACTTTTTGGTGGTTCATGAGGATCCTGTTTGTCACTTATTTATGCCATTAATTACCCTCAAAATGTATTGGGTATGATTTTGCGAGGTGTATTCTTAGGGCGCCAAGAAGACGATTATTACCTTTATCAACAGGGTGCTTCTTTCTATTTTCCTGAAGCATATGAAGAATTTTCCAACTTTATTCCAATTGAAGAAAGACATAATTTAATCAAGGCATACCACAAGTATCTAAATAGTCCAAATATTGAATTAGCATACAATGCAGCATACCATTGAGCTAAATGAGAACTCGGGCTTATAACGATGAATCCACTAACAGAAATAGAAGAAATTTTATCTAATAAGAAAAGCAATTTAGAATTAGCTAGACTTGAAAATCATTATTTTATTAATCATATTTTTTTAGAAGATAACTATATATTAAAAAATATTGACAAAATCCGAAATATTCCAACAATAATTATTCACGGTAGATTTGATATGGATTGCAGACCAGAGGGCGCTTACCTTTTACATAAAAATCTAAACAAATCAAAGTTAAATTTTGTTATTGCAGGTCATTCCTCAAAAGAAGAAAAGATTGCCGAAGCACTAGTTAATGCTACAGAAGAATTTAAAAATTTGCAATAAATAATTCATAGACTTTGAAGGCAAAAAACATTCAGAAAATACGCCTGAATGTTTTTTTTACAAAATCTCATTTAAGTTTTTCATCTAGATTAGATTCAAAAAAATATTTTAAATAAATTGAATCAAAATTTTTTAAGCTTTTGAAGCTGAAATAAAAAAGATAATAAAACCTACAAGTGTTAATATTAGCAAGATCAGCCGACAATTATTAACAAAAATAAAGTGTTTATATTCAAACATAAACAATAATGCTTTGTTTCAATGTCTATATTATTGAAATTCAGAAATAGTGACAATTTCATTGTTAATTTCACTAAGAGCATTATCATAAAATATTAATAATATAATAACTGTAGGTCTATATATGCTAGATTATAATTAAAATAATTGACGCAAAACCTGGACCAACATTAGCTATATTGCAACAAATGTATATATCGACATTACAACAACAATAAAAGTAAAAACAAACAATGCCAGTGATAGATCAAATGAAACAAAATGACCTTGTTTAGACTTTTTTGTTTCGCACAAATGTTGCTTCATCAAAATAGCCAGTCACTCATAAATAAATCCTTTAAATTTCAAATCTATAACCTATTATATTTTTTAAATATTTAACTTATTAAACTAAATTATAATTTATAAAAAAATATGTATCTTTATTTCAGTATCTTTTTACCTTCTAAGCGCCTGAAGTGCATATGATTACCCTGATAAACAATAATAATGAAAAATAATACCTAGAGGTATTAATAACTTGCTGCATCCAATTTAGAATTAACTTTTTTTCTTAATTGTGCTTTAATTTAAAATTAAAAATATACTAGTTTTTTTTAGCAAATCACTTCTTTAAGACATACAAATAAGTTCGCTTAATACGTGATTTTGTATATCTTTTTGATGTACAAGAATCAATAAATTCATCGTAGGATAAAGCTTCAATGTTTTTCTTAAATAAATTTTCCATCCCTTCACTAACAAGTTTAATTTTGGCGATTCTTTGTGGTGACCAATGTCTTATTATTCTTTGGAATTTTTTATATGTATCTTCAATCCTCTTAACTCTTTTAATTTTTAGTGGAGAAAAATTTGAAATATCCTCATTATTTTTTATCATTTCTCTTAATTTTGTTCCTGATGCATAAATTGAACTTGTTTCCCCAGAATGATGTGAAATTGACCTTTTTATACAATCAAGTTTAATATGAGGTTTATTTTTTAATATGTATTTAGTGTATTCAAAGCCCAAAATATCCTGCGGAATTTCTTCTTCTTTTAAGAATAGTTTTAACGATTCATAACAGGATAAAATAAAGGATTTTCCTTGTTTTAAAAGCAACTTAACATTTTTGTTATATAAATCCAGATTTTCATCCAATAACCTGGCAGCACTTATGTATTTTTTTATTTCATCGCTATCGGATGTTCCAAAAAAAAGAATATCAATTTTTTGTTTATCTAACATATCAATTGAGCCTTTTGCAAAAAAGTGTGCTGCCTGTGTTGAAGTTTCAAAATCTAACTTAACAACCTTATCAACACCATATTTCATACATATTTTTTTTCTTTTTGCAAAAGGAGCGCAAGCAATCTCACCACGTTGGGTAAAATTAGAGGACAAGGCAACAATAATTTTCGAATTTGGATATCTTTCTTTAATTTTATTAATTAAGTATATATGACCATTATGAAATGGATTATATTCTGCAATAATGCCAATTTTTAACATAAATTTATTCTTCCTACAATTCAATAATTCTTAAAAATTATAAATTAATTTGCTTTAAAAAAAATCTAAAAAGACCTATTAAAAAATAATTTCTTTATAATTAATGTACTAAAGATAATAAATAAAAATTGGAGAAATTATGATTGATTTATCAATAAAAAATGTTGCAAAAAGATTGAATATACGTAATGAGCAGGTTAGTGAAACCCTTAAATTATTAAAAGAAGGCGCTACAATTCCCTTTATTTCACGTTATAGAAAAGATGTGACCGGTGGTCTTGATGAAGAACAAGTTGCAAATATTAGCGAATTTTATGAGTATGATGTAGAACTTCAAAGAAGGAAAGAATATGTTAAAAAAATTCTTGAAGAAAAAAAGCTACTTGATGTTGAAATATCGAAAAAAATTGATGATGCAATAACTAAGCAGGAAGTTGAAAATATATATGAACCTTTTAAGGTAGGCAAAAAAACAAAAGCCACCGAAGCTCTTGCATTAGGATTAGGGCCACTTGCTGAGCTTATTATGACAAATAAGGATGAAAAATTTAATGTTTTTAAAGAAGCTTCGAAATATATTAATGGAGATACATTAAAAGATGTTGAACAAGTTTTAGAACAAACTAAATATATAATTGCTCAAAATATTTCACAAGATATTTCAGTTCGCGAATATGTTAAAAATCAACTTATAAACTACGGTGTTATCGTAACAAAAAAGAAAAGCGTGGATGACGAAAAAGAAACATTCAAACAATATTATGACTATAGCGAGAAGGTTAAAAATATCCCTAACCATCGTGTATTAGCTATTACTCGTGGCGAAGACAAAAAAATCATTTCATATACAATTGAATTCAATGAAAAGGTTATCATTTATTATCTAAACAACAAATTTTTCATCAACAAAAGAACAGCTAAGATTGTTAATGAAGCAATAAAGGATTCACTAGATCGTTTAATATTTCCATCGATAATAAGAGAAATAAAGACAGATTTATTTGAGCGTGCCGAAAAAGAAGCTATTGAAATTTTTGCTCAAAACCTTGAAGATTTATTACTTTCTCCAGCCACAAAAAATAAAAATATTTTATCTATCGATCCTGGATATACTAACGGCTGCAAATGTGCAATGCTAGACGGTAATGGAAAATATTTAGAAGGTTTTGTTATCCATCCACACACTAACTCAAAAGAAGAATTTCTAAATGCAGTCAAAAAGATGCATGAAATACTTAACAAATATGAGATTGATCTAATTGTTATTGGAAATGGAACCGCTAGCCGTGAAACAGAAGAATTTATTGATAAATTATTAAAAATAAGAAGAGAAAAAGAATTAAACAAAAACACTAAATTTGCCATTGTTAGCGAAGTAGGCGCTTCTGTATACTCGGCTTCAAAAATTGCGCAAGAGGAATTCCCTGATTTAGAACTAGAATTTAGATCAGCAATTAATATAGGCAGAAAATTTCAAGATCCTTTGAATGAGCTAATTAAAATTGAACCAAAATCTCTTGGGGTAGGTCAGTATCAACATAATGTTAATCAAAAAGAATTATCTTTAAAATTAGCATTCAAAGTCGGAAAGGCAGTCAATATGGTTGGAATTGATTTAAACACCGCAACCAAATATATATTAGAGTATGTTTCTGGCCTTTCGAAATCATTAGCACAAAATATTGTTGATTATCGTAATGAGAACGGCTTATTTAAATCAAGAACTGATCTTAAAAAGGTTAAAGGTTTAGGCCCTAAAGCTTATGAACAATCAGTTGGTTTTCTACGAATTTATGATTCTAATGTATTTTATGATAAGACAAATATACACCCTGACTTATATGAACTTGCCGATAGAATAATAAAAGAATTAGCTATTGATTTAAAAAATATCGATAAGGAAATATTGCTTTCAACTAATAAGGATGAATTAGCTAAAAACCTAGGCGCAAATCAATATGACATTGACCTAATTATTGATTCTTTATTAGCACCTGGAAAGGATATAAGGGATGATAAACCAGGATATATTGTTAATGACAAAATTTTAAAATTTAGTGATATCCAACTGGGCCAAGAAATTATTGGCCAGGTTCAAAATATTACCAACTTCGGTGTATTTGCCTATATTGGCCTAAAGGAAAATGTTTTGATTCATATTCGCAATATGAAGAAGGAAAATTCCCAATATATCAACCATCCTAATGAACTAGTTTCAATTGGCGATAACATAAATATAAAAATTATTGATATTGATAAAGTAAACTCAAAAATTCAAGGAAAAATTATTTGAAAATAAATTAATGTATTAAAATTTTATTATACTGTTTTTAATTAAGATTAAAAAGGGTTGGCCATAGGCCGATCCTTTTTGTAATTATAAGATATAAAAAAGGAGATAAAAATGAATACCAAAACTTTTGATTCGAAACTAAAAGCAACACAAATTTTTAGTGCTATATATAATGTTTCACAGATCAAAAATATTGATGAAGAAGCAGTAGTTGATTTATTTAAAAAAGCTGTTGAACAAGTGATTTTTAGTCAATATGATCCTGATGCTGAATTAGAATTTATCATTGATAAAGATAAGAAACAGTTTAAAATAATAAACCATACAAAAATCGTTACTAATGACCCTATAACATATGAAGACAAAGATAATTTTTGTCCTTGCATTGAAATCGCTTTAAGCGATGCTAAAAAAATTAATGCAGATATTAAGGAGGGCGATATCATTGCCGAGGAAATAGATTTTGAATTATTCCATAAACGTGATTATCAAAAAATTCTAAGTATCTTCAACCAACAAATTAGAGAATTGGAAAAACAATTAACCTTTAATAAATATAGTAGCTTAATAGGTACTATAGTTAAAGCTAAAATAACAAATATTACCAAAACTGGTACACTCATGGAATTTCGTGATGGGACTGTTGCTTATATGCCACCATCTACAAGCAATTTAAGATTATTATCCAATCTAAAAGCCGGCGATTTGTTAGATGTTTATATTGAAGAAGTAAAACCTGAATCTAAAAATGCACAAATATTAGTATCCTCAGTTGAATCTAAATTAATAAATAAATTATTCGAACAAGAAATACCAGAAATTGCTGAGGGATTTATTGAAATTATTAAGGTTGTTAGAATACCAGGGGAAAGAGCAAAAGTTGCTATAAGAAAAACAGAAAAAGCGCCTTTTGCTCTCGAAGAATTAGGCACAGTAATCGGAACAGATTCAGCTAGAATTGAAGCTATTTCGAAACAACTAAACCACGAAAAAATTGATGTTGTATTATATGATGAGGACAAAAAGAAATTTGTAATGAATGCTGTTAGTCCTTCAAGAGTTATTGATATTGTCGAAAAAGAAGATTCAACTCCACAGTTCAATAGTTTTATTGTTATTGTTCCTAATGCTCAACATACTTTAGCAATTGGCAAAAAAGGGCAAAATGTTCGACTTGCCTCAGAATTAACAAGAAGCCGCTTAGACATAATTAGCCAAGCGCAAGCCGATCAACTCCAAATAAAATATTCATTTAAAAATGCAAATATTACTGAAGAAGAAGCTAAATTAAAATATGTAGGTCAAAAGTTAAATCTAAAACCAATTAGCAATCATAGAAATTCTAAGAAATCCAATGAATCATTCTTTGATAATACATTCAATATATCAGAATTTGACCAAGACCTAGCTGAGCTTAGACAAAAAGCACAACAAACAGATCATATTTTTGAAAAACAATTATATGAATCTATTTCTGATGAGGAAATAGAAAGAACATGAATTGATATGCAAAATGAATTAGAAAACGAAGAAATGGAAGATTTAGATGTATACTCAGGTAACACTAAACAAAATGAAATTAAAGACAAAGCAAAAATCGAAGCCGACTATGAAAAAATAACTCAAACAAAAATGAAGGACTTCAAAAAAGATGATGACCTAAGTGCTGGTTTAGAGAATTTAGATTTAGGTGATTTAAATGATGAAGATTGATAAAAAATATAGTCGTAAATCTATTGTTGATGGAAAAATTTATCCTATAAAAAACTTAGTTAGATTTGCAAAAATTAATAATGAATTTTATTTTGATCCAAACATTGAACTAGGTGGCCGAGGAACATACTGTTTAGATAATGAGGAACAAATCGAAACCCTTTTTAAAAAGCATTTACTAAATAAAGCATTTAGACAAAATATTGATGATTGTATTTATAAAAAATTATGAAATGAGGTGAATATATGGCTAAGCAAAAATGTAACAAAAGAATTTCAAATGTAGACAATATTAAAGAAAAATTAAACGTTGTAGAAGCAAAAGTCAAAAATGGTGTATTTATTTTTACAGGTCCACTAACAGTTTGTGAATTTAGTCAAAAAATTAACCAAACTGCTGCGCAAATTTTAACCTACTTCTTTAAAAAAGGAATAATGAAAAATATTAACACCTTCTTAAATGAAGAAGAAATTGCGGAAATATGTTTACATTATAATCTTGATTTTCAAAAAGAAGAATCAGTTGATGCTGAAAATTTATTTGATAAACTTGAAGTTATTAATGATCCAAACGACCTTTCAACACGCCCTCCCATTGTGACAATTATGGGCCATGTTGACCACGGTAAAACAACACTAATTGACCAAATTAGAAAAAGTAACATTCTTTCAACAGAATTTGGTGGGATTACCCAACATACTGGTGCATATCAAGTTGAATATAATGGTAGAAAAATTACCTTTCTTGACACCCCTGGACACGAAGCGTTTACTGAAATGCGTTCGAGAGGGGCTAGGGTAACTGATATTGTTATTATTGTTGTAGCTGCAGATGACGGAGTTAAACCGCAAACTATTGAAGCCATCGATCATGCGAAAGCTGCCAATGTGCCAATTATTATCTTTGTTAATAAGATGGATAAGTCAAATGCAGACCCTGAGAAAATTAAAAGCCAACTAAGCGAGCATAATATTATTTGTGAAGAATGAGGAGGCGAAAACCAATTCATTTATGGTTCAGCAATGATGAATAATAATATTGATGCTTTATTAGAATCTATTTTTCTTCAAGCTGATTTACTAGACCTAAAGGCAAATCTGAATCGCGATCCTTTTGGAACTATTATTGAATCAAAGATTGATAAAGGTAGAGGGGTAGTGTCAACGGTTATTGTTGAGAATGGTACTCTTATGCCTCGAGATTTTATTGTCGCTGGTGGTCAATATGGAAACATTAGAAGCTTAACCTCAACCGAGGGAAAACCATTGCAAAAAGTCTTACCAGGCACACCTTGCATAATTACAGGTCTCAATAAGAATCCCTCATCAGGTGATAGATTTATTGTAATTAGTGATGAAAAATTCGCTAAGAAGCTAGCAGAAGAAAAATCTTTTATTAATAAACAAAAAGAATTAAGTGAAAGAAATTCCTTCACTATAAAAGATGGACAAAAAACCTTAAACATAATTATTAAAACCGATGTGCAGGGGACTGCTGAAGCAATTAAGCAAACGCTATCTAAACTAAAAAATGATGAAATCTCTGTTAATGTTATTAGAGCAACAGCGGGAGAGCTAACTAAAGCAGACTTACTCTTAGCTGAAGCATCTAATTCAAGAATTTATCTATTTAACATTAGCACATCAAGCGAAATTAAAAAACTAGCTGAAACTAAAAAAATAAAAATTGTTTCTCATAACATTATTTATAAAATTGTTGAGGAAATAGAAGCAATTATCAATACCTTAAAAGAACCAGTTTATGAAGAAAAATTAATTGGACAGGCTGTTGTTATAAAACTTTTTTTCTACTCGAAAGTAGGAACAATTGCAGGTTGCATGATGCTTGAAGGACAAGCGAAAGAACTTTGCAAAGTTGAAGTAATTAGAAAAGGCAAAAGTATCTTTAAGGGCTCAATAAGCTCCTTAAAAAGAGAAAAAAATGATGTTAAAGTTGTCGAAAAAGGCTTTGATTTTGGTACCCATATTAAAGATTTTGATAAAATAGATATAGATGATGAATTAAAATTTTATGAGGATGTATTAGTATAATATGAACGCAATTATGCATGAAAGAAAAACTCAATTATTATTAGAATTAATTGGAAATAGTTTTTTTGAATTAAAAGATTTTGATGTAACAAACATCTCAATTAACGACGTAATTTTATCAAACGATGGATCACATGCTAAAGTATATATAACCTTATTTAAAGACAAGGAAAGATACTTTGACAAAGTGACTTCAATGGCGCCATTTATTCGTTCAGTTGTAGCTAAAAGTTGAAAATATAAAAAATTACCAGAACTAGTATTTTTAATTGATAAAGTTGAGCCTGAAGCTGCAAGAATTGAAAAAATACTTAAAGATATTAAAGAATAGTACTTAATAAATGAACAATCAGTATGATGCTATCGTAATAGGTGGTGGTCATGCCGGAATCGAAGCAACTTTTGCACTAGCAAAAAGAAATCTAAAAGTAGCCTTAATAACTCTAAATACTAACCGCTTAGCAATGCTACCTTGTAATCCATCGATTGGTGGATCGGCAAAAGGAATTATTACTCGTGAAATCGATGCCCTAGGAGGAGTTCAGGGCTTTTTTGCCGACCTATCCATGATCCAAATTAAAATGTTAAATACTTCAAAAGGTCCAGCTGTTTGATCGCTTAGAGCCCAAATAGACAAAGATAAATATTCACAAATAATTCTAAATGCTGTAAAAAAAGAAAATAATATTGTTTTAATTGAAGATGAAGTTTCTGATCTAATCATAGTTGACAAAAAATGTGTTGGTGTTAAAACTTTAAAACACGGCGATATACACTCGCAAGTCACAATTATGACAACCGGTGTCTATATGAACTCACGCATCCTACGAGGCACTGATATTAAAAACGATGGTCCTGACGGTGAAAAAAATAGTTCAACTCTATCCAAAAATTTAGCTAAATATGGTTTTGAAATCCAAAGATTAAAAACCGGAACTCCTTGTCGTATTTATACTGATAGTATTGATTTTACAAAAGTAGAAAGAGAAATTCTAGATAAAACTGAACTTTGTTTTTCCAAGCGAAGTAATATAAAATTAGATGAACAAACTTCTTGTTTTCTAACTCATACAACAGCCAAAACTAAAGAAATAGTACTAAAAAACCTTGATAAAAGCTCATTATATTCTGGAATAATTATTGGTATCGGACCAAGATATTGCCCTAGCATTGAAGACAAAATTGTTAGATTTCAAGACAAGGAAACACACCACATATTTTTTGAACCAGAAACTAAAAAAGGTGACATTATGTACATTAACGGTTTATCCACTTCAATGCCTGTCGATGTCCAAGATGAAATGATTAGATCAGTACCTGGATTAGAAAATTGTAGAATTCAAAAATATGGATACGCCATTGAATATGATGCTATTAATCCGCTTAATTTATATAAATCGCTAGAATCTAAAATATTAGAAAACTTTTTTTCGGCCGGACAACCTAATGGGACAAGTGGTTACGAAGAAGCAGCGGCCCAAGGCTTAATAGCCGGAATTAATGCAGCAAATAAGATTCAAAATATGCCTTCTATGGAAATCAAAAGAAGCGACGCTTATATCGGTGTCTTAATTGATGATATCGTTACCAAAGGTACCACAGAGCCATATCGTATGTTAACAAGTCGTTCAGAATATCGATTATTATTAAGAAATGACAATGTTGATGAAAGATTATGCCAATATGCTTATGACAATAAAATGATAAATGAAGAAGAATATCAAAAAATTGTTAATAAATATAATCTTATTCAAACAACAATTGAAGAACTTAAAAATAAATATGTATCTTCAAAGAGCGAATTAGGCATTAAATATAACGTTATCAATGGCCAATCTTACCTTAAGTTACTTGCCAATCCTGAGACAGACCCAATAGATATCTTAGAAAATGATTTTCCCTTCATTGAAGAATTAACAATTCAAGTAAGACTATTTGGATATCTTAAAAAACAAGAAACAGCTGCTGAAAAAATGATTCGCCTGGAAAATCTAAAAATCCCTGAAAATATAAATTATTCCTTGGTAGATAATCTCGCTACAGAAGCAAGACAAAAACTTGAAAAAATTAGACCCTCAACTATTGGACAAGCAACAAGAATTAGTGGAATTAACCCATCTGACATACAAATGCTAATGTTCTATCTAAATAACCGCAAAAAATAAAAAATAAAAATGAAAATAAACTTAATTGCAGTTGGTTCTTTAAATTCAGATATTAAGAAAATTTATGATTCATATTTAAAAAAAATAAACTTTTTAGCAACAATTAATTTAATTGAAATTAAAGAAATTATTAATGATAATATTGATATTAAAATTGCAAAGGAAACTGAAGCAATATTAGCAAAAATACCAAAAAATTCAAAAATTTTTTATCTTTCATTACAAGGAAAACAAATGAATAGTGAGGAATTTTCTAATATACTTATTGAAGATAATTTAACTTTTATTATTGGCGGGTCAAATGGCGTAGATGAAACAAAATTTAAAAATAAAATTTGTTTTTCCAGAATGACCTTCCCACATCAGTTATTTAGAATCATGTTAATTGAACAAATTTATCGTGGATTAGCCATTAAGAAAAATATTAAATATCATAAATAATTACACCAAATTTTGGTGTAATTTTATTATTTGATTTTTTTCTTTAGACATTTAGGGATCTATTGACGAAGTTAAAACAAAAAAACCAAAACCTTTACAGCTTATAGGTTTTGATTTAAAATTAAGCATTATTTCTTTAAATCTTTAAATTCAAAATTAATAATACCAGAGTTATAAACTACTGCGAGTTTTTCGATTTCACTATCTTGAATTATTTGCTGTTGATTATTATTTGTTCATATATAAGTCCCTGATGATCTTGTATTTTTTACTCAAAGGTCGTTACCTAACATTTGATCTCATTCTTTATTTGAGCCACCACTATGTCTAAATCCATTATTAGGGTGATCTAATGGAGATTTTTTATTATTATCAGCGTCATCTGGTGTTTGTCAGCTCGTAGGATGAGTAGATAACCATTTAGCAAAATCATAATTTGATCAAACATATGCCATGGTAGATCCCATTTTATTATTATTAAAATTAGTTGTAAATGTAGAAAGTGGTGCTATTGAACTATCTTGTAATGCTTTATTTTTGGCAACATTAAAACTTTCATAACGATTAATAAATAATGAAACATCCCTACTATTTTGATCATAATCTACATCTAATCTTAATGTATATATCGCAGCAACAGGCATCGTTTTTGAAGGATCGTAGGTTTGATTACTTGCATTTGTAATTTTATTTCCTTGTGTGTCCACGATGGTATGTTGGTTTTGAGTATAATTTTGTGGTCCAACTAATATTTTTCCAGGTAATATCGCTTCCACTTGAATTAATTTATCATTAATAACTCTTATTCTTAAAACTTGGTTTTCCGATTCTCATGTTACTGATGTAGATTGTTGATAAATATCAAATTCAGGGAATTGAAACTTAATATTAAAGTTAGCTTTATCTATTCAACCATCACGCTTAGTAACGGCGGCACTAGCTGCATTATTGGCATTCTTATAATCAAATATTTCCTTCGTTTTGTAATTAATAATTACAGCGTCATTAGAATTTTCAAGGCCCAATGCTTCTTTAAATGTTTTAATAGTTTGTTTTTTAACTTCTTCAGCAGTTGTTTGCATTCAACCTAATTCATCAGCTTTACCAATAACTTGTTTAGTATTTTTACCTAGATTAGATTTATTATAATCTTTAAAGAATAATCCTGAAGTTCCCGCTTGAAGTTGTAAATCTTGCTTTGTCTTAAATGTAATATCTACATCTTTTTCAACAGAAAATCCTGAAAATTCCTTAAATACTTCTAAATTTGTTGGTTTAAATTCATAACGTAATTTAAGATTATTGGTTTTTTCGGTAATACTTGAACTACCAGGTTTAATAAATTTGCTAGTTGATGAATCCTTGACTAATTTAACCTTAAAGTTTAAGGGATTATAGATTGAATTACTATCAATTTTGGTAAATGCAAATGTATCAAATAATTCAAGAAATCCATCAAGATTTGTAATATCAAGTTCATTTGATGAATCTTTAGGCAATATTATTTCAAGTTTCTTATCAAATTCTTCCCTAGTAATTCCTGGTTTAGCAGAAATTTTGTAATATGGTTTAGTTTTATTAGCATTTTGATCATTTGAATTAGTTTCACCTAAAATAGTTTCATAAAATAGTTTGCTATTTTTATTAGTTCAATCTAATAAAACTTTTAGCTTAGATTCAATATTGTTTAATGCGGTATTAGTTTTTTCAACTAAGAATAAGTCATTAATAATATCTTCACTTTTTTCCTTAACTAAATTATCTTTTTCACTATTTAATGATTCATAATCCTGTGAATATTTAGTTTCAAGAGCAGTAAGTTTGTTGTTATTATTTTTTCACTTAACTGATGTTTTGAATAATAATTGATAAATTTCTGTTAAATCTCTACGTTTATTTAAAAGGCTACTGAATTCTAACTTAAATTCATTAATTAATTCATCATATCCATTTATCAATTGTTTTGTATCAAATGCATAAGTTTGTAAATCAGGAGCCGATTCAGTAGTTTTTATTGTTGAAATTTTTTGTTTTAATAATTCAAATTTTGGCTTTAATTCATCAAATAATTTCTTGGAATTTTCAAACCCTGCTTTTTCAAACAATTTAGTTGAAACATTATTAGAAAATTGAGAATTATATTTATCAAAAGTAGTAGTTAGCTTAGAAATAATACCCGTGCCATCTTCAACCATTTGAGAAATATCATCTTTTATTTTTTGTGTTAGATTTTGCTTTGCTTCTTTTGCTAGTTTGATATTTTCAAGGTTTAAATTTATAAAATCATTTATAAAAGATTTTTTTGAACCGATGGAAATATATTTACTATCAACTGTGTTTTTGAAGTTTTTATTTTGATTAATAAACGTTTCAATAGAGGTTTTTAGTTTTCTTAGATTTATTAGTTTATCTTTAGCGCCTTGTGTCCATAATGTATCACTAATTATATTTGCATTGAAATCAACAAGCTTCTGAAACTCGGTATTTAAAAGTGTTTGTTGGGTATCAAAAGTAGCAACAATTTGCTTCTTATATTCATCAAGCGCTTTTCTCAAAGCGGTATTAGTTTTATTAATTGCTTCTACTGCCTCGGAATAAGTATTATCTTTGGTTTTTACATTATCAATGTTTAATGAATTAACGGCATTTACTTCAAATGTTGGCAATAGCACACTACTTTGTACTTCGTTTTGGCCTTGTTTTGATAATTTAGTATAAAGCTCGCTAGTTTTAGTACGAAGAGATCTTGCTGAGTTAACTTTTTCATTAACAATACCATCAATTTTATCTTGAATCTTCTTTATCTGAGCTAATTTAGCTAATTCATCATTATTAGTATTAGAGTTTAACTGCTTTGATTCTGTAATTAATGTCTGCAACTGATTATAAGCTTCCTTAACAGCATCAGAATCAAGTAATTCATTTAATCCTGTTTGTTTATAAGAAAGAATATTTTGGGCGTCTTGGTATTTGTATGCTAATGTTTTAGCATTGGCAAAAACATATTCAATTGAATCATTACCAGTTCCATTCAGTCACTTTTGTGCTAAGTTTGCAAATGTATTAGGATCAGTATTTTCATCTAATTGGACTTGTTTTAATTCATTTTCAAATTCTGTAATTTTTTTATTAATTACTGCTTTTTCGTTCGCTATAATAACAGTATCATTCTTAATTTTTAACTTAACACTTGCTAGTTGTTGATAAACTTCTAAACGTGCTTTAAGAAGTTCAAGTTTCTTGATTTTCTTATCAATTTTATTTGATGCTTCTTCAGTTTGGTCTGCTGATGAAATATTGGCTTCATACAATGTTTTAACAGTAGCTAATTCATTTTCTAACTCAGCCTTATTTGTATTCACAGTGACATCCAAAGGAACGAAAGCACTAACAAACTGTTCAATTTCCGTTGCTTTTGAGGCGAGTTCGACTAACTTAGATAAAAATGCTTTTAGGTTATTAACCTTATTTAGATTTTCATTTAACTTTTCTACGCTATTTGTTTCCTCTTTATTAGTTGATGCATCGATAATATCATCTATTTGATTATTTAATGATGTTATTAGGGGCAGATATTGTTTAGCGTTTTGATATACTGCAGAACCCTTAATGTTATTAATAGCATCAAATAAGTCTTTACGAGTTTGACGTATTTTCGTTTGTTCATTAACCTTAGTAGTTAATTCATTAATATATTTAGTAATCTGTTCTTTTTCAGGATTTTGTCCAATATTAGGCAAGGCATTTCACATAAATTGAATTAATTTATTTTCATCAAATTGCGTTGCATCGTAATTTGATGAACCTTGGCGTTCAAGTCTTCATATTCCCACTGTTTGAGATACTTGTTTTAACAATTGAACTAATTTTAATGTCTCTTCACTTTTTGATTTAACTTTTTGAATTCTTTGAGACTTTTGTAAATCCGTTGTTTCAGATAGATTGTTAGCAGCTTCGGCCAATAATGAGTTCAATCAACTGTCAATTTTGTCATTATTTCTTGTTCCACTGATTGATTCAAGATCATAAAATGTAAGATCACTATTAATATCTTTAATCTTACCGATAATCTTTTCTGTGACTTCGATAACATCTAAAATACGTTCTTTTGATACTTGAATTTTTTTAATTAAATCAACAAATTTTTGTTTATTTATTTCAGCCAATTCATCTGATGTTTTTGTATTATCTGTACTTACTGTTTTAAATAAATCTCTCGCTTGTGATAATAAAGGATTTAAATCTTGCGTTATATATGAATTAACAGTATCATTAATCGCAGAACCTGCAGCGCTAATTATTGTTTCGGCAGAACCAATAATTAAAGCGAGTATGTCATAATATTCCTTGATTTTTTCAATAGTTTCAATTCGATTTTTAACTTGCAAAAGTTGAGCCTTAGTCGTTGATTGCAAGTTTGATGATAGTATTTGATCAATAGCTTCCTTAGAATTTGTTGCTAGGCTATTATCAGCTAGATCTCCCAGTTCAATTATTTTAGTGCCAAAAATTTGCTTAGCAATTTCATTAACTAAAACACGATTTTGATTTTGGCCATTATTCAATCCAGGAAGGGCACGGAAGTTTTCAAAGTGTTGCAATAAACCAATTGCCTTTTGTTTGTTTCTTGCTCTCAGACCAGCTTCTTCTTTAATACGAGTCAATTCCTTAAGAACATATTCATTTTGTTGCTTAATTTTTAATGTTTCTAATGGTGCGTGTTCATCGCTTAATAATGCCTTAAGTTCAGCAATGGCGCGTGTTTTGACATCTGAATCTAAATCCTTTTGGTATAAATCTAATTCTGTCGCTACGTCAATTTGCAACACATGGAATTTTAGCATCTCATTAATATTGACAATTAAATTTTGAGCTATAGGAAAATCGATATCAATTGATATTTGATTATTTATTCTTGCTAAAAATCTATCAGAATAAGTTTTAATAAAATTCTTTTCCAATGAAGAATGAAGGGCGTCTACATTTGTTTTTACAAAATTTTTATATTTTTCCAGAGTGATTAAAACTATATCCTTATGATAACCCGCAGCCATCATTCTTTCATTTTCTCTAATTGATTCAATGGTTGAGTTAATAGGATCATTAATATCCATTACATATTTTTGGCGGGCTTTTTCATAATTATCAAAGGTTGTTAAGGCATCGGGCTTAGCTAGATTATGATATGACTTTTTATCATACTGAATAACCTCGAGTTCAATTCTTGCTTTTTCTTCCTTATATTTATTAATGAGATCATCACGTTCGATAGCAAGTTTCTTAACTAATTCATTTAGTTCTTCAACTTTCAACGCAAGACTTTCGGGAGTATAAGCTTCACCCCCTGATGAAGAATTGACAGAAAGAATTTTTTCATATATTTCCTTAGCAGCATTAACTTTATTCTTAACAACTTCAAGGATTCTATACTTTTGTTGATCTTCACTTAAAACATTAACTAAATCATTAATTACAATCTTACGTAATTCGTGTTTTGATTGTGCAATAACAATAGCATCCTCAATAGCTTTCTTTTTCTTTCCGATTAATTCAATTGTGTCAGAATGATCAGGTAAATTTTTTTCAATTTCATCTAATAAAGCATTTGCATCCTTAGCTGATTCTGTTTCCACTAATGAAGGTGAATTTTTGATTTTATCAGCTTCTAAAATAGCACGTTTAGTAATATCAACAAGTTCAGATTGTCCTGTTAAGACTTTTACAGCATCAAGTGCAGTGACATCTGATGTTGTAGTTTCCTTGCTTTTAGCATATGCATCCAATTGTTTAATAGCATCATTTATTTTTGTTTCAATTGGCTTTAAATTAGCAGATATCGGATATGTTTTGGCTTGAATAGCTTCGTTTCGTGCACGAATTTGATCTTTATGAAAAGCGAGATCGAGGTCATCATTAATAGATTTTGATAGTCTTGCCGAATCAGCTACTTTTGCAACATCAGGTAAATTATTAATGTTAGCAATTTGTCTAATTACCAAATCAATTTCATTTTTGGTTCCTTCTGCGGAAGCGATTGTTTGAGGAACACGTGATCGTTTATCAATATGGGCATTATATTCATCTGATATTTTTTCATATCTTGCAATATTATTTTCAATACCCTTTACATAAGGAATCATTGCTTTAATTTTATTAGCCTTATCTAGAATCTCATCTTTTTCCGATTTTGTTAAACCTTGTTGACGTGACTGATTTAACAGTTCATTATAGGCATAACGTAGCGATGATTCTCCCTCGGAAACAGGTTCCGATGCATCCTGGTGTGGATAATTTTTATTAATTAATTTTTCAATACTTTTAATTTGCGATTCAAGACTACTATCTTTTCGCTTGTCTCTTAGGTTTACAAGTTTTTTATCAGCTTCCTGGCTTAATCTATTAACCAAAGCAAAATCAACTGGTGTAGCAGATAGCGCTTTTTTAATATCTGCTTTAATTTGTTCAATTTCTGCAAAATCCTGCACAAATTGATGTCTAATATCATCATCACCATTAATTTCATCAATAAGCTTATCAAGATCATTGAGAGTGGAATTAACTTTTCTGATTATTTTCGCACTTTCTTGAATATTACTTGTTATTTCAATAACATCTTCAACTGATTTAGTATTACTAAATGAGTTTATTTTTTGTGTATCGACACTATTACCATTTGATAGTTCTTTCAATAAATTATTAATTTCTGTAGCTCGATCAGTAAGATCCTGTTTAGTTTTGCTTAATTTATCTAGTTGTGTTTGTTCATAATCAGTATAAATATGCGAGTTCTCATTAGTTGGGTTAAATGTTAATAATGTATAATCTTCAACGTCCATACGTGATTGAGCAGCATTATTTTGCAGATACGTCGTTTCGAGGATAGCAATTAATTTATATTTTTGAATTTGATTAAGGATATCTTTTGAAATTATTGGATTGTAATTAATTGATGTAATTTTTTTAGATTCAATGTTTAATTTATCAAATATTTTAGCAAGTAAGGTAATATCAACTTTTTGCGATTTTACTTGATTCAGTTTATCACTAGTTAACTGTGTAATACTTAACAAATCATAATCCTTTAATCTTGCAATTTCAAGTGATGTCGCTTTTTGTAAATAATCTAACTGAGCCTTTTGTAGGGTTCTTAGTTGTTCTCTTATACTATATTTTTTTTCAATAATTTGTTGTGTTGTTAAATTAGCAATAATATTTTCGCTTAATATCTGATTTTTTAAATCTGTTGCTTTTTGCAATACATCTTTGCTTAAATATTTTTCTTTATTCTTACTATTAAATCCGTTGATATTAATAATAGTATCATCAATTTCTTTGGCGATATTTGCAAGTTCTAATCTAGTTTCAACTAATGTAGAAACCGAATCATTAATATCTGATATTTTATCTTGGACATCTTTAATATTAGCATTATCAACCTCTGCTAATTGATTTAAAACAATATTTAATTCTTGTTCATTTAATAATCTAGGATTGTTTTTATGTACTTGTGAATATTCATTAATAATATTTGTGATATAACTATCCAAATATTGAATATGATTAATTCGATTCATGAAATCAATAACTTTATTAATAATTTCTTGTTTATTATTTTTTTCAAAGTTATTTGTATTAACTAAAACCTTATAGTCTTTTTCATTCAGAATTGCTCCAAAATGATTGCCTAAATTATTGATATTTACATTTTTTACATATTCAACAAAAAGCTTAAATTCATTAATAATTTGTTCCGATGATAATTGTTGATCATTTAAGGCTTTTTCATAAATATCAAAATTAGCTTTTGCTAATCGCAAATCAGCTATGGTTAATGAACTATCAATTTTGATTGCAACTATCTTGTTGTAATATTCAACCAAGTTAATATAATTTTTGGTTACTTGATAATTAAGTATTTCATTTAATTCTTCTTGCGAAATCATTTTATTTTTTATAACAAATGTAATCATTTGATCAAAAACATTTTTATTTTGCAAAACAGAATTAGTTAACAGTATTTTGTTACTTAATAGCTCTAACTGCTCAGATAAATCTTTGTCAGTTTGCCTATTAATAGATTTTTTAAGAATTTCAGAAGTTATAAATAAAATGTTTGCATCAATACTTTTTTCAATATCTTTAATTGTTTTTTGATAAAAATCATTGAATTCTCCATGCTTAGTTGTACTTCTTGTATCCATTATTTTATTTTCAACTAATTGTTTATTAATAGCTATATCATTAATTCTAAAATCATTAAATAACAAGTCATTTTCAATTTGATTAATAACCTGTTCAATATCACCACGTAATGCTTTTGTAGGAAGCATCTTTTTTAATTCAACAATATTTTCATCAAAGCTATTGCTTGGTATTAAAAGATATTTTTCGATTAAACTTCTTTGTAATTCAATTTTAATTGTTAATGTTTCACTGTATCTATTAATTCAATTAAATTGTTGTTCTTTGTTTAATTTTGCAAAAGAAGAAAGACCGATTTTTAAATCAGTAAGATCAATAGAATCAAATTGATTTTTAATGTCTATTTCTCTAATTCTTGATGCCTGATCCTTTAATAATTCTTCAATTTCTTTTATACTATATTTATTGATTTCATTATTGCTTATTAGTCTCTTAACATACTTAATAATGTAATCTTTCTGCACATTTTTTATGTCGTCTAGGGCAATAAATTTTTCAACAGCAGTTGAGTTAGGGTTAGATAATGTTAATTTTACTGCATCAATTAATTTATCAAGTTCATTCATTTGTTTTGGACTTGGAGAAAGTTTTTTGACAACTTTTTCAAAAAGTGAATTACTTTTTTCAAATTCTTTCAATAATCTATTATTGGTTTCTGAGGCCACAAAATCATTATGATGCTTGGTTAAAAATACCGCAGCTAATGTCGATGCCGTGGCAATTGTAGCCATAACAACGGCGGTTGTTCTTTTTTTTGTTCTTCTATTCATTATTTATCCCCTTCTTTATCCTCATGAATCCTTACCATGAAATCAAAATGATCATATGCTTTAATAATTTGCGGCTCATTTCATTCAGTACCACCACGTTTACCATTAGGATTATTATTGTTATAATCTCTATAACCATGGTTTTGTATATTGTTTGCTTGTTTAGTTTTATCAGTTCATTTTGCTGCAAACATTTCAGCAAAAACATAAGCCTTAATATTCGCATTATCGGGGTTTGCCTTAACTAATGAATTCATATTAATTTGCTCTTTCTCAATATTATCTTTTGGAGGATAAAAATGCCATTTTGCAGTACCGGATAACGTCATCTTAAATGAGACATCGGTTTGGTTTATGTTATTATCAATTTTTAATTCATATCAAGTATGTAATACACCAAAGTCCATTTTTCCATTTTCCTCAAAGACAACTGGTATTGTATAACCAAATGGTATCCAGTTTCTAAAATAATTGGATGTAAAATCAAGGTCAGCACCTGTTTGTGTTCAATACGAAAACATTTTCCTATTTGGCAACATAGCATGTTTAAATTTTCTACCCATACCATTAGCTGCAAAAGTTAACCCTTTTGAATTATCAAGTTTAATCTTATACTTGACATTAGGATGAGAATTCGAAAGATCGAAATTTGCATATTCTGGTTTCATAGCATCTTTTAATGAAAGTTTATATAAATCTAGATTTTTTGGTTTTTGTACTTTGTTAAATAATGAATCATCTCATTGTTGACCAGTAAAAGTGACATCCTCGCGAATATACTTAATATCGTGATTAATCAAGTGCTTATTTGCTCCCTCTGCAATAGCATTCATTAAGTTAACATTCATATTTCTATTATTTCATCCAGCTTTTTTGGCCTCGAATATTTTATGGCTATTAATAAATTGTTTGTTTTGTTCTTTTGTATTAGATTCACTTCCCAAATCGTTTTTAGTAACTCTAAATAAAGATAGTGTCTTAAATGTAATTCAAACATCATTATATGTAAGCGTTCTATCTGCTACATCATTAAAGAAGTTCTGCGTTGAATGTGATGTTGGTTTTTTATATACAACTTTTAAATTGATTTTTGTCTTTTTTGTTGAAGTGTCGGTTTGCAAGAATTCAGGAGCCCATGAGTTTGATGTAGCGGCTCTAGTAATATATACTCTAACGTTAGTTGTGTTATAAGGTAAATTGCCGATATCTTTTAAAATTCCAAATTTATCAAATAAATCTAATAGGCCATTATTTTGTGTTATATCAAGTTCCATGGCACTAGAATGATTACTTATTTTATTAATTTGTTCAATAAAATCTTCATATAATGTTGTAGATTTAGGTTCTACTTCTCTAATTTTTTCTTCACCATTGCGATTGATATAATCAAATAAGAAAATACTATTTCCTTGATCATTTATTCACGTATTTAAATTATTCAAATTAGCAAAAATACCTTTTAATGCTTCTTGTTTTGAGGATATAGAGGCATTTTTATTGGTTAAAGCAGTATCAGTAATTTGCATTTGTGTCTTAGCGGAATTATGAATAGTATTGTATGAATTAATAATATTGGCAAATACAGTATTTGATGAATTATTCTGTTTAAAATGATCTCCAGCAATTAAACTTAACATATTTTGAAAATCTGATTTTGATACCACTTCTGTGTAAAAGTTAATTAAATTACCTTGTGAACTCTTGGCTGTATTTAAATCACTTGAACCATAAATCAATGTATCAATAGCTTCTAATGCCTTGATTAATTTTTCAATAGCCTCATAGTATTTTTTAAAATCATCTTTTATTGTTGCATTATTCGAACTATTAATATCATTATTAAAATTAATGTTCAATTGTTGAACTGCAAGATCATTAAAGTTAGCAGGAAGTGCGCTATTTGCTTCTTCGACTTTTTGAATATTTTGTTTTATTTCATTAATGCCATTAATATTATCACTACTTGAGGTATTTAATTTTTCATCTAATAATTTAACAATTCCAAAAACATTATTCGTACTTGAACTATTTTGCTTCATTTCCTCGTTAAATGAGTTAATTTGCGTTTTTAATTGTTCGGATGCACTTTTGGTTAAAGTCTTAATTGTTTGATAATCATTTTCGAGGGTATTAGTTGTATTTCTTAATTCTTGTGAAATTAGTTTATAGTTTGAAGTATTCTTGCTTAGAATTTGGCCGGCTTTTTGAACATTACGTTCAAAGCTATCAATTAGTTTATCAAGATTAAATAGAACACTAAGTTTTTTTGATTGCTCTTGGGTTAATTGCTTATTATTTGAATTATCTATCGAAACTTGTTGTGACTTAAATAATTTAACATATAAATCTAATCTATCTTTAACAAGAGTTAGATGATTTTTTTCATATTTAACAATTGCCTTAATTTGATCTTCAAGAGCTTTTTTGGCCTTTAATAATTTTTCATTAGCACCTTTAATATTGTCTAGTGTATCCAAAGTAGTATCGACCGATAATGAAACAGCATCATTTGTAAATGTATCTTGTAAAGGAGTTTTTGTTTTATCGCTACCCGCATTAGAATATGATGATGTTATAAAATTATTTGCTTCATCTATTTGTGCCTTTAATTCTCGTAATTCTTCACGTTTTTGATCTTTAAGTTTTTGAATTACACTTTCCGTTTGATTAGTAAGTTTAAATATAGAAGCTAATTTATTTTCTTCATTATGATGTTCAACTTTTATATTACTTTTAGCTTCATCAACAGCTTGTTGCAATGCTTGATATAAATTACGCATCGCTTGCGATTCCTTAGTTTTATAATCATTATCACCGTTTGTAGGAATAAATGCTTCAGCAGCGGTGATAGCTTTTTTTAGTTCGATACTATTTTTTAAACTAATTTCAAAGCTATTTTTTCCAACATCTAAATATGTTTCTTTTAATGCTTCTAAACCACGTACATCAATAGCGTCCCGGTTATCTAATTCAACTAACAAATCATCTAGAATTTTCTTTAGCGGTTTTTTAGCTTCCTCACTAATTTCGCTTGTGCTATTCAATTTACTCAATTTATCAGAATAAGAAATTAAAATATCTATCTTTTTAGCATTACTTTCAATTAATTTGTGCTTTGCCTCAATTTCTAATGCAATTAAAACGCCAAAGTAAAAATTATCCTTTGATTGCGTAGCTGATGTTTTTTCCACAATATTAAACTCATGTTCCAATACTTGAATTGCCTTATTTAAAGCATCAGATTTATTTGTGGCTTTTTGGCCAGTTTCTACTTGTTTTTTAGCTTGTGCAACAACAACAGCTAAATCAGCATATTTATCAAATAAAGAGTGTGATGATAAAACCTCTGATTTTATATTATCAATTGCATTAATATCAGTGGCATTCATTATTTGGGAAATGGTTAATAATCTTTCTTTAAATCTTTGCGTTCTATCTTTTTTAAGTTCATCAAATATTTTCTGATCTTGATTTTTATACTTATCAGAAGTTGTTAGCATATTATTTTCATTATCAAAGGCCTTTTTAATTTCTTCATATGCAGATTTTCTTGTATTGTAAAGTGATTGATAGGCAAGGTGTTGGCTTTCAAGTACTTTGGTTGCATTATCAATTTTTGAAGTTATAGTTATTGGAGCAAATGTATCTTGTGGTATTTCTGGAATTGATTCAATTACAATTTGACCTAGATTCTTTTGATCAATATCATAGCCATATTTTTGACTGTCAAAATTTCATTCACCAAGTGAATCATATTTTGATAAAATGTCTTTTTGTTTTGCAATTAATCTCTTGAATTTAGTAACTATTTCATCCAAAATTTGCATTTGGTTTAAATCACTATTTACCTTTGCATCTTTTGCATATGATTCTAATTTTTCTACATATCTAGTTAGCTTTTCCTTAGCAGTCGCAGCACCATTAGCGTTTCTACCTTCTCTATAGGTCATTTGAGTTGATTCTGTTTTTAAGGTTTTAATATTATTATTTAATTCAATAACCTTTTCTAGTCTTACAACCAATGAAGATATATCAGCTTTCTTTTGACTTAAAATTGAATATTTTGTAGGATCATTATATGAAGCTTTGGCATCATCAATTTGCTTCTTAAACTGTTCTTTTAGGTTATCAAATACATCCTTAATCGGACCATCTACTACTGTTAATTTTGCTACCTTATCTTCATTTTCTTTTACGGATTCAGCTAATGATAAAATTGCTTTAAAATTAGTTCTTACAATTTGCAGTTTTTTATTAACTTCATTAACTTCTCCAATATATTTAGCCTTATCATCTACGTATGTAATTGCTTCAAGTTCTTCAACATATTTCGAAATTAAACCATCAGTCCCAACTAATGATTCTTTTACTTTAGCATCGTGAATTTGTGTATTAACCTTGCTTTCTACTTCCTTTTTAAATGCATCAAATCTTTCCTTTTGATTTTGTTTTAATTGTTCAAAAGGTACGGACTCAACAAAAGCATTACGCAATTCTGTTATTTTATCCTCAATTAGTGGTGTCGAGGCACTTTGTTCAGGAATTGACTTAACAAGCGCACTTACTAAACGATTGTATGCATCAGTACTTCTATTATTTTTTAGTTCTAATAATCTTTTTGAAACAGCTAATTGTTCATCAATCAAGTTTCCTAAGGTTTCAATTCTACGAGTTTCAGATAAGACATCATTCACATCAATAGCATTAACTCTCGGTGTTACCTCATTATCAGCATGAAGAATAGTTTCATTAATATTTGAAATAAAATTCTCAATAGTTATGTTATTTTGTAGAGTTATAGTTGGCGATTCATTCATCTTATTTTTTAAATTATCTAGTTTGCTATCTACCAATGATTTAGTATGTTTAAATTCATCTTTTCTAAAACTAATATCTACTTTCGAAGATAATGCTTTTAAGTCTTCAAATTTGGCTTTATCATAATTAGATTTACTTGTTTGATCTGATGGAATAGGTTTTGTTTTATTAACTAATTCATCAAATTTAAATTTTAACTTTTGAATTTCTGAGCCACTATTTAGACTAGGATTTGAAACCAAAACTGAAAATTTTTCAGTTTGTTCATCATTTAGGAACTTATTAATTTGTCTTTCTAAACGGGCCTTAGCATCTTCAAATTGACTATGAATTTCTTGTTTCTTAACAGTATGTTGATTAATTAAATATTCAATTCTTTGTTTTTGATTAGATAGATCTGCTTTGGTGGTTCGATAATTAGAAATATAGGTACTAAATTTGATAATTTCCTCTTCAATTTCTTTATCTATTTTTTCAAAAATATATCTTTGTGACTTATCATTTGCTTCATTTTTATATTGATTATCTCTTACGGCTTGCAGGCGAACAATAGCATCTTTAACTTCTTTAGAAATTTCTATTTTTGCATTTATCTCATTTAAGGCAATAATCTTATCATTAATTTCTGCTAATGTATCATTTAGCGAACCTCTATTAACATTGATAACTTGTGTAAAAGCTGTATATAGTTCCAAATATTTGTTTTTATCAACTTTTGATAATTCAATTGCTGATGATTTAGTTTTTTCGTGTAAATCATGTTGTGAAGCAATTTTTGCAACCGTTCGATTTGTATCGTTAATAATATTTTGATAAGCAAAGGTAATGCGTTGCGAAATACCTTCAATTTGGAAATTTTTTGATTCAATTTTGCTTCTAATATCTTTAACTTTTTCTTCATCTGATTCTTTAATCAAATCACTATACAATACTTTAAGTTCATCTTGAATAGATGTAATGCTTGCACTCATTTCATCAATACTTTTTTGAACCTTGTCAATGTTATTAAGTCCATCTTGACTAGCTTTTTCAAATATTTCAATATCACCATTTATTAATGCAAATGGATCATTATTAATTTTTAAATTGTTGGATAAATCGGCATCAGCAAGTTTATTGTTTGCTAATAATATTTTTTCTTTAATTAATTTATCCTTAGCAACTTCTAATTTAATCTTTTGCGTGCGACCAGCGATATCTATATTTTGTTTTGCTAATCATGTCTTATTATGTATTTCAGGGTTATATAATTCCTTATCAACAATATTGTGATATTTTTCAATTAATCCATCAGTTTCCGTATTTAAAACCCCAAGTTTATCAACAATGGTTCTAATTTGATTTCTAGCCTCTATAGTTTTAAACTGGTTATCATTAGTTGAATCGACTTTTAAAGATTGATAAACTTTCTTAGATTCTTTATTTTCAATTTCAAGTTGTTTAATAGTTAGCTCAAATGTTGCCGCAACTTCAATTGATTCACGCAAAACATCAAACTTATTAGCTAAAAGTTGACGTTTATCGCTCTTTTCTTTTTCCGATAAATTCTTTTCGTCTTTAATAGCATCTACCTCGGCTTGCAAATCAGCTAACTTGGCTAAAAATTTAGCTTCAACAGGAGTTGTTTTGCCTTCTTCGCGACGAGATGAAAATGTGTCATCAATTAACTGTGCAATAATTGAGGATTGTGTTGATGATTCTAAAATTGAACGCTTATTTTCAAAATCTTTTAATGCTATTGATAATTTGGTTTGAATATCATCCAAATCATATTCTGTCGGATTTTTTAGCGCTTCATCAGATAATCTTTTAAGTTTTTGAATTTCATTTAATTCCTTACCAAGATAAGTTTTAACCTTTTCCTTATTTTTCACAATTGCTAAAATTTGGGCAGTTTCATCTTTGGTATTTTCCAATTTTTTTGCACTTACAACCTTCTTTGCATATTCATCTTGTAACTTCTTTAATTTAGCAATTTCTGCTTCTTTTTGTTCTAATGTTAGCTTATCATCTTCCATCACTAGCTTAATATCGGCAGAAATGCGGGCCGTTTTAAAAGCAAGATCCTTTGCAACAGGAGAATCAGGATTATCCTTTCATTCATTTTTTATATCATCTAATAATTTATTATTATCTTCAAAAATTGGGCTTGATTGATGTGAAAGTTTAGAAACATCAAAGAAATCAAGAGCTTCCTTGATTAAACCACCCGCTATCGCTTTTTGACCATTAGGTAAAATGGCTTTTTCATCTTCAAAAACAGACATTTCTTTACGAGTTGCTGTTGAATTTATGGCAGCTAAACTTAATAATTTAGACTTTAATTCCTCTCATGTCTTTTTAATGGTTGGATAATATTTATTTATATTAACGATTTTTGAAACTTCGCCTTCGATTCCTTCAATAATAGTTTCAATTTCCTTCTTGTTGGCAATTCTTTCATATTCGCTATATTCCTCAAATTTACTACTTAAATCGGCAAGAGAAGTATTCTCAAAGTCAATTTCATTAATAGCTAAAAGTGCTTGTTGCACATTTAAAAGCGTAGAATCATCATTTACAAAAGTTTTGTTGTATCTATTTTTTCCGGATGTAAATTTCAACTGTTTAGATAATATGTTGAATTGTTCTTTATAGAAATTTTTAAGGGTATTATTAGTGTCAATATCACTTAATATCTGATTTATAGTTGAAACATATTCAAAGAAGCCAGCACTACTTTTGAATTCTTGATTTTCAATTTTGTCAATAAGTGCTTGCTTAAAATTTGCATCTTGAATTTTATTAATTTCTTCCTTCGCATCATTAAGTAATTTATTCGCAATAGCTATTTCATTTAACGCCCTATACAAATCGGAATGAATTTTATATGCTGGAGTTTTTAATTTGTTGGTTGAAGGGTCTGTATCTTTAACCTTATTATTTGCTTGAATAATAGCAAAATCAATAGCACCAATAAACTTGCTATCAACCTGTTGTTTAATTTTATCTGCTTGTGCAATTAAGTCTTTTACCTTGTTTAAGGTAGTTTCATCACTGCCAAAATAGTCTGATGTTTTGTTGATTATTGTTGATATATAGTCACTTATAACTTGTGAAGCCGTTATTTTTTTTGAATCTTGCAGTCCTATAACTTCAAATGATAGATTTCCTTTATTTTCTATTACAAACTTCTTAATAGCATCTAGTTCATCATAAATGATTTGTTTTATTGTCTGGTCTAAATCCATTGTTGCAACTTGATTTTTTGCCTCAACAATTTGTGAATAAATTTTTTGAATTTCAGCTTCATTATTAATTGATTCATCTTTAAATAAATCATTACTTTGTGTTGTGAACAATGTATCCAAGACATCAACAACACTATCCCTAGATAAAACATTTTGTTCAAGTTTGCCGTTGATAAAATCAATTAATTTTAGAACCTTAACATTCTTAATACTGATATTAAGTCTATCTGTTTTTTGAATATTCTTTAGGACAAAAACATTCATTTTTAATTCTAGATCAAATGCTATCTTGTCTTGCTTAGCAATTATTTTTTCAACCTCATCAGCAAATTTTTGTTTATCATCATAAGTTTGCTGACTAGCATTATAGATGTCTAGTTGTTTATTAAACTCATTTTTTAAATCTGGTGACTTAACTAAATTGCCTAGTTGTTCTATAGCATCACGCGCTACTTTTGCACTGTTTGAATCAACAAGCATTAAACTGCTTACCATTCTTCTTAAAATATTTCTTTGCTCAAGCATATTTCTAATAGCCGAGACAGCATCAGCTGTTTGATTGCTAATTTTATTTGCGATTAATTGATTTGCATAGTTAATTGCTGTTTGTAATTTATTTTTTGATTGCTCCGAAAGCATTTCATCATACTTATTTAAAAATATTCTAGCCTTCTTTTGCTCTTGAACCAAGTCATCATGAGCTTTTGTATCTATTGACTTATATTCAGTATTATGAAGAAAAGGAACAATAGCAGCTAAAGTAATAGCTGGTATTGCAGTTAATAAAGAAGTTACAATAACACCTTTTTTTACTTTTCTATGCTTCTTTTCTAAATCTAAATTTCTTTCATTCATGTTTCCTCCTTTATTATTTAACCAAACAAGTTAAATAAACCTTTACTGCGTTGTGCTACGGTTCATAATAGCCCATCACTATCTGTATTCATGTAAACCAAGTAATCTGCTAAATATGCTATTGCTACACTTAACAAAGCAAGAAATAAAAGAATAAAAATTGTTCCAATGATTATTGATACCTTTATTTTTCGATTTATGGCTTTTTCGCTTGCTAAATGAACAGGCTTTACATTGTCCATAATTTTGCCCTCCTCCATTATTTAAATTAAAAATTTAACTGTTATTGAATACAATAAAATTTTTGTAAATTCATTTAATAGTTTAAACTAAAAAACATATTTTTTAAATAAATACTTATTTAAGTTCGCATTTTTTTGCTTATTTTAAGCGCTTTTTTTAAAAAAATAATTAATTTTTGGGTTAAAAAATGTTTTTTTTTTTTTTTTTTTAGAGCTTAATTTAAGTTGAAAAATAATTATTTGTAATAATAAAATACTTAATAACAAAAAACAAAATATTTTTTTCTTTTAAAATATAGAATTTATAATTTTTAAGACAAAATTGCTAATTTTGTTAAATTTTAATGTTTAAGAATATAACACAATTTAAGGAATTATCTATATTATAAAAATCCCTAATATTTTGTTTTTTTAAGTTATTTTAGAATTATTTAGAATTATAATTATTAATATTAAATTAATTATTTTATTATTTATGGAGTATAAATAAAATGAAGGAAAAAATAGCAATTAACGGCTTTGGTAGAATAGGCCGTTTAATCTTTAGAAAAATATGAAATGATGCAGATGTTGAAATTGTTGGAATCAACGACCTAACTGATGCAAAAACATTAGCACACTTATTAAAATACGATACAGCTCATGGCGTGTTTCCATTTAGTGTTTCAAACACTGAAAAATCAATAATTGTGGAGGGTAAAGAGTTTCCAATATTTAGTGAAAAAGATCCTGCTCAACTCCCTTGAAAACAATTGGCAGTCGATGTGGTTGTTGAAGGTACAGGTAGATTCTTAACAACTGAACTAGCCCAACTACATATTAATGCTGGAGCAAAAAAAGTTTTAATTACGGCCCCTTCAAAAAGCGCGGATGTAAAAACTATAGTTTATTCAGTTAATGAAAATATTTTAACAAAAGACGATGTTGTTGTTTCTGGGGCCTCATGTACAACAAACTGTCTAGCACCTGTTCTAAATGTTTTAGAAAATGAATTCGGTATTGAAAAAGGCTTCATGACCACTGTACACTCATTCACTGCAGACCAAAGATTACAAGATGCACCTCATTCAGATTTAAGAAGAGCGAGAGCTGCTTCCTCAAATATGATTCCAACCACAACAGGTGCGGCTAAATCGATAGGTAAGGTTATCCCAACGCTAAAGGGTAAAATGAATGGTATTGCTTTAAGAGTTCCAACTATTACAGGGTCAATTATCGATGTTACTGTTGAACTTAAAAAAGATACAACTGTCGAGGAAATTAATAAGGCAATGAAAAATGCAAGTTCAGAATCTTTTTTCTATACTGAAGATCCTATTGTTTCTAGTGATATTATTGGTTCAACCGCTGGTTCAATATTTGATGCTCAATTAACTCAAGCATTAGAAGTTGATGGCAAAAAATTATACAAAGTTTATGCATGATATGATAACGAATCGTCGTTTGTTAATCAATATATAAGAACATTAAAGCATCTAGTTAACATAAAATAAACAATAAAAAACCTGCTTTAAAGCAGGTTTTTTTCTAATTATTTTGTCTTAAAGATATCATCAAATATTTCTTCATAATACTTCACAGGTACAAAAGTAACTTCTTTTTTAACTTCCTCTGGTACATCAACTAAATTTTTAATATTGTCATATGGAATAAATATTTTTTTAATTCCAAATTGACATGCAGCTAATGATTTTTCTTTCAGTCCACCAATTGGTAATACTTTACCTCTCAACGTTATCTCGCCAGTCATACCAATGTTTGCGGGAACCGGTTTTCTAGTTAGCGCACTAATTATAGAAGTAGTAAATGTAACACCGGCTGATGGTCCATCTTTTGGAATAGCGCCCGCTGGTACGTGGATGTGAATTGCCTTATTATCAAAATCAAAATTAATTCCAAATTTTTCAGCATTTGCTCTCACATAACCTAAGGCAATTTGCGCAGATTCCTTCATAACTTCCTTTAAATGACCGGTTAATTTTATCCCGTCTTTGCCCGGAAATGTAGTAACCTCAATGGCTAGTGTAGAACCCCCAAAGCTTGTGTATGCAAGGCCATTAACAACACCAATTTGATCTCTATTTTCGTTTTCATCATCTTCAAATCTAATTGGGCCCAAGAAATCAACAACAACATCTTTAGAAACTCTAAATTCATCCTTAATTTCATTATCTAATATTTTCACAACTATTTTACGAGCTATATTATCTAATAAACGTTTGAGCTCACGGACACCGCTTTCTCTTGTATATGAAAGAATTATAAATTTTATAACCTCATCATCAATTTGGATTTGCGATTCCTTAAGCGAATTTTGTTCTAAAACTTTGGGCATTAAGTGTGCTTTAGCTATTTCTAATTTTTCGGCAGTGGTATATGTTGACAATTCTAGTAATTCAACACGATCAACTAATGCGGGTGGGATCGAATCAAAATAGTTGGCAGTAGCTATGAATAAAACCTTTGATAAATCATATTCAAGGTCAAGATAATGATCTTGAAAATTAGCATTTTGTTCAGGGTCAAGAACCTCCAACATAGCGCTAGTTGGGTCGCCTCTAAAATCAGAAGACATTTTGTCTATTTCGTCAAGAAGAATAACTGGGTTAGAAACACCTGCCTTTTTAATAGCGGAGATAATTTTCCCAGGCATTGCCCCAACATAGGTTTTTCTATGCCCTCTAATTTCACTTTCATCTTTTACACCACCAAGCGATACCTTGATAAATTTTCTTTTTAAAGCTTCTGCAATGGATTTTGCTAATGTGGTTTTTCCTGTTCCTGGAGGACCAATCAAGGTTAAAATAGGAATATTATTAACTGGATTATTCAAGGTATCACCGGTTTTATGAACGAATAATTTTGTATCAATAAAATGGTCAGAATCATTTTTAATAGGCAAATAATCACCAGTTTCTTTTTGATTTTGTTTGTGAGTAAGAACTGAAATAAATTCTAAAATTCTCTTTTTTGGTTTTTCAAGTCCAAAATGGTGTTTATTTAAGACTTCTCTAACATGATTTATATCAATTAATTCTTTACTTACTTTTCTTCATGGTAATGCCAAAATTAAATCAATGTATGTTTTAGAGATATTTGCCTCTGGGCTCGAAGCCATCATGGCAGCCAAGCGAGCTTGTTCAGTCTTTAATGCTTCAATTACATATTTAGGAAACTTGCGGCTAGTTTCTGGGTCTTTTTCCATATTTTCGGCATTATTTTGTGATTCATCATTAAGCATTTGTCTTAACTGCTTCATCTTTTCGCGAAGAAGAAAATCTCTTTGTGAGCTTTCCATTTCTTCATTTAATTTCTTAGTTATTTCTATGTCAATATTTGTTGACTCTTTTTTTCAAGCTAATCTATCAGCGATATTTTTAATAAGATCGTAAATATCTAAAGACAAAAAACCTAATAGTTCATCTCGAGTAAAGGCTTCTCTAATAATTGCAAAATTTTTTCATATCAATTCATCGATTTTTTCTTCCTTGTTATATTTAACCAGTGAATTCATTTGCATTGCAAAATCTTTGACTTTTTCAAAGTTAAATACCTGTTTAGAAATTGACGAAAAATTTTTATCTGTTTGCGGTTCAAGTTTTAAAACAAAATTATTTAAGTATTCAATAGAATTTTTTATTTTTTCAATATCGACCTTTTGCCCTTTTTCGTTTTTGTATTCAAATGAAGCATATATTAGCGGTGCTTCCGGGTTGGTATCAGACGAATGAATTTCATTAATTTTAACAATTTTATCTGCATCAAGACTTATTTTATAAACACCTTTATTTTCCGATGATTCTTTGATAAGAGCTACAATGCCATAATCTTCTAGCATTGACGAAGAGGTAATTACTTCGGCATTTATATATTGCTCCTTAATAAAAGTTATTAATATCTTATTATTAGATTCCTTACTATCCAATGCACTTTGTAAGGCAAGAACCGAATTTTTCTTTCCTACTCTTATTTCATCCATTGATTGTGGCAGTATTATCTGCTTCTTAACTGGTATAAAAGGTAATTGCATTTTTTTCCTCATTTCATTTTATTAAATTCTATTTACGTTATTATTTTTATTTGCTAATTTAGGAAAAAATAGCGAATTATTTTGAAACAATAACTAATGCCGGTTTAATAGTTCTATCATTTAGTTTATAACCAATATTTTTTACTTCTAAAATTGTATCTTTTTCTAAATCTGATGCAACCAATTCATAAACTTGATGAATATTAGAATCAAACTTATCACCAACATTTGGAATAATTTTATTCAATCCAAAATCAAACAGAATATTTTCAACCTGATTATATAACATATGAAATCCGACGATAAAATTTTTCAATGTATCATTATCAATTTTTTTAGCAGCAAGAATTGCTTTTTCAAAATTATTTATAGGTTGAATTATATTTTCCATAAAAGATTGAAGCGCATATTTCTTTGCTTCAGCAATTTGTTTTTCTTGATGATCATTATTTTTTTGTTTATGATCACTAATTAAGTCTTGGGCTTTCTTTTGAATTGCAATAACCTCATCCTTAAATTTATTAGCTTCGATTATTGATTTAACTCTTAACTCCTCTTTTTCGTTGTTAATTTTTTCGATAGTTTCTTCTAAAGATTTAATTCTATCTTTTTTTTCTGAAAGTTCATTTGTAAGAATGGCATTTTTTTCAATTACTTTTTTTGTTCAATCATCTAGATCAGCGACTGAAACCAATTTAAGAACATAACTTTTTTTCTTAATCCTATAACTAAGTAAATCATCAGCTTCACTCTTACCTTTGTTTAATATTTCATTAATAATAGGATCAACATCATCATAATCTCAAACGTATGAAAAGTGTGTTATTTTTTCTTTGTGATTTTCTTTCTCACATAGCTCAAAATTTACTTTTTCGTATTTTTTAAAATCTCACATTATTTATCTCCTTTTTGCACTATTTTTGCCAATATGTCTAACGTTTCTAATGATTCATCAATATCAATATTTTTAGGCCCCATAATTGAGATTTCCTTAATATTTTTATCGTTCTCAAAGTCAATTTTTTTACTAATAATATTTAAATTTTCTCTTGAAAAATCAAGCTTAATTTTATTGTCTTCGTCCAAATTATTTTCAATCATTGATCATACCGAATGTTTTTCGATGAGATCTAATAAGTCAACCAATTCTTCACGAGATATATCTTTTGATAAAATCATTGCGTTTTTGTTATAGGTTTTATTTTGAATCTTTTCTTCAAAAACAAAAATAGTTTTTACAAACTTTTCTAATATTTTTTCATAATTGCCTATTCTTTCTTTAAATAAAGGTAACAAAGCCTTAGCTCTTTCAGCCAATTCAATTAAAGGCGTATCAATTAGTCTTTCTTTAAATAGTCTCACAGCAATTCTCAAATCATTTAAAGCAATATCATCGCTAAAATCAAAAATTTTATTTTGCACATTACCACTGCTGGTAACAATAACAATAACTGCTGAAGACGTATCAAGAGGTGTCAATTGAATACTTTTTAATTTTTCATCTTTATTATTGGAAGTTGCAACAACAGTAAAATGTGCCATTTTACTAATCAAATTAGCAGCTTCATCTAATGTAGAATCTACACTCAATCTTTTCTTTACAAGAATATCACTCAAACTTTTATTAAAAAACTTTTTTGGATTATATGCAATATATTTCGTATAGTATTCAAGGCCCTTAGTTGAAGGTATTCTCCCACCAGATACATGCGGTTTTTCTAGAAAACCAATCTTTTCAAGATCAGACATAATATTTCTAATAGTCGCAGATGAAGAAGTCAAGTGTTTTGATTCAACTAATTTTTTAGATCCAACAGGTTCTCCTGTCTCAAAAAATTTTTCAACAATCATCTTAAAAATTTCTATGTGGCGTGCCTTTAATTCCATAAAACAAAAAACACCTCCTTAAAATTTAATAATATATATTTTAGCACTATTTTAGCACTTTATAAAGTTAATTGCTAATTTTACTACTAAATAAGTTAAGTTTCTTTTCTTCTTTATTTGATAATCTAATGTAATTTGGAATGTGTTTCAACAAAATTAATATAGAAGCAAAAACTAAAATGTAACTATGTGATCATAATGGAATATTATGGTTTATAAACGAAAGAATTCAAGATGTATAAAAATAAGGAATAAATGAATAAAAAGCAAAAATAATTGATATAACCACGGATGAAATCGAAATATATCTTATGATTAAAACTAAGGTTATATAAACCAATACAAGCAATAAAAATGTTGGAAAATCAAATGCCAAAATCATTCCAAAAAATGAAGCAACACCTTTGCCACCTTTAAAATTAAAGTAACAAGGAAAAATATGCCCAATCAATGCTCCCAAACCTGCAAATAAAGGAATTATAAAATTACTATTTACTCCTTTTTTGATAGCAAAAACAATGATTGTGGGAATAAAAGACTTAAAAATATCAAAGCAAAAAACAATTAATGCAAATTTAAAACCAAAGACTCTTAAGGCATTTGTCGCACCTGCATTTTTTGAACCAAAATTTCTAATATCACGTTTTTTTCTTTTTGAAATAATTATGCTAATATTAATCGAGCCAATTAAGTAGCCTAGTATTAAAATTATTAAATTAACTCACACGTATTTTCAATTGAACATAAATAAAATAATACATTATTTTAGTAAATCATTATTCAAAATTAAGACAAGTATACATCAAAAAAATTAAACAAAAACATTACCCGCTTAGTAATTAGGTAATGTTTTTTGAAAACAAGGATTTTTAGTTTATAGCTTAATGTAACTAAAGTTATTTCCTTCAATTTTATGTAATGATGTTACTGTTGCCTTTAAAGTTTGAAATACAGTATCTAGTTGTTTATAAAATTTTGGACCAATGTTATCATTAACCCATTTTAGAGTATCTAAATCACTGTGTCAAATATCTCCAAGGATCGCAAAATCTTTTTTCGTTAATCCATCAGGTCAATCATGAACAATTTGGCCATTTTCCAATTTTCTTTCTTTTAATTTTTCTATTGTTTTACCGTTTGTTAATACTCAAGCCTTAGGATTAATAGTTTGAGCATATCCATCATATTTACCTGATTTTGCCTTAATTGCGAAGTTTGTTGATTCAACATAAGCCACTGGTAACTTAGCGATTTGATAGAATGGAGCATGGTCTGATCAGTCTCCAGTTTCGCCTTCTTTATATTCCGTTTCAACAAATTGCGGATGAATTTTTAATTCTTGATCAGCATCCTTTATTTTGTTAGCTCTTTCTTTTGAAAGCTTATTGATGTGGTTACGTAGTAATGGAGATAAATTTCATTTATCTTTTTCAACCTTGCCATCGTCATTCAAATCATCAACAGTATTAGGAGAGTGAATATACATATAATCACCGCCGGCAACTGTATCCATATTAATCATTCCTAAAGAATTATCACGTAATTCATTTTTTTCGCCAGTTAAAAATTGTTTTACGAATGCTTCTGAGCCTAGTTTGTCAAGCTCTTCACCATCAACAAAAATTAAATGTAATCTAACACTTAGATTATCTCTATTTTTAGGATCTGAGAAATACTTTAATAAATTTAAATTAACAGTAACACCGGTAGCATTATCAGTTGCACCTCATGAAACACCTTTTGGTCCTACATTATTCATTGAGTCGTAGTGAGAAACAATGTAAAAATCTTTAATTTTTCTTTTACCATTATCAGTTAATTTAGCACTTGGGTTAATTGTTACCACAATATTATTACCCACATTATTGTATCCATTATTTGCAAATAAAAAACCTTGTGTAAAGAAGCCATCATTCTTTAAATTTTGCTTCATTGAATCAACTATTGCTTTATCTTTGGTTTCATCGTATTGCACAGTTCTTGCATGAGCATATTCAGGATATGTGATTCCATTTGGAGTGTAATTAGTATAACCCATATCTGCGATTTCTTTAACTAAATATTTATATGCATAATAGCTACCATAATTATTAACTTTTTGATCTACTTTTTCGCCAAATTTGTATAGTAAATTCTTTTCAACTATTTCTGTTGTTAATCTTTTATCTTTTTCTAACTTTATTCCATCATTCAAAAGTTTTTTAGGGTTGTACTTAAGAGTTGTCGTCGCTAATGACGTTTTTTTAAAGTTATTATCATCTCCTGCTTTTCTACCATGAACAGTAGACAAGAAATTTGTAAATGTATTTCTTAGCCCTACTTCATCAGTGGATTTTGGATTATTTGGATTTGAACATGAGATTGCCATTATTGGTAGTGCAATGCCAGTTAGCCCCCCCATGGCAATTAGTCCCTTAATTGAACGTTTCATAAACTATTTCCTTTCTTAAATTGTTTTATATTTGTACAAAATAACATTCAGCAATTTGTAAAATATAAATATATTTTAAACTATTATTATTTTTTTATACACAAAAATCGACCAGATTAAGCAAAAATATATTTATAATAAATATATTAATAATAACAATTTTTCAATTAAAATTAAGACATCTTTTAAAAAAGCATGTTGCAAATTTCTTAATTAAATTAAGCAATATTCATTTCCCAATATATGATTTGCATAATAAAAATATTAACAGTTTGACAAATATAATCTAGTTGTGCTTTAATAAATAATGCATATTTTCCAAAATTTCAGTGTTTTATTTTTTTATATATCTTTTCTAAAAAGTTTATAATTATGTTAAAAGAGGTATTAGATTATGAAAACATTTAAAAAGAAGAAGACTATATTGAAACTTTTTTTATCTGCAACGCCCGTTATTACAGGAGCTGTTTTGCTAACTAGCTGTAGTCAAACTACAAATAAACAAGAAAAAGATAGCGGCGTTCAACAAAGCAATAGCATTGATGCTTCTATTAATCGCGATGGTTCTTTAATTGGGGAAGAATTGCGAGCTAAAGTAAATGATACAATTGCTAACGCTAACTTCACTATGACTGACAAGGCTAGGGATGAGTATAGCAATCTTACTGATGATATTGCAAGAGATGAATATATTAATGGTTTATGAGAAAAAATTATAAAATGATTCTCTAAAAATCAAGATTCAGATGATAAAGATAAATTCTTTTTTACACCTGAAGACTTACGCAATGCAGATTTTAATGAATACATAAAAGTTTATATTCCTAATTTAGAATATTTTGCTGGAAACCATAATGTAAAATGCTACTTCGGTTATAATAGCGAAAAAAGAAATATTTTTTACTTCTTTAAAATTAAATGTTTGGATGGAAAGCAAACTGAAGGGCATGGTTTTGTAGATTTAACACTACCTATTGATAAATAATATGAAAACAAGTAAATTAATACTTGCTGGAATAATTGGAAGTTTAGCGCTTCCAATTATTTCTATATCATGCGCAAGACAACAAAAAATTCTAATTGATGAATCAAAAATTAACACTAAATACTTAACAAAACTAAATGCTCAACAACTAGCATCATTACACAATTTTGAACCCATTTTTATTAATCAAAATCAATCTAGCAAAACTTATTTAAAATATTTGGGTCAAGTTAAAAAGGTTACAAATAACAATGAATTAGAATTTAACCCCACTCTCAAATTTAAACCAGAATTCAAATTGCAAAAATCGTGAAAACAAATAAGAACCAAATATGATAATTACAAAATAGAACGGACAAATAACTCTACTTTTAAAAATTTTGATGACTTATTTACTCAATATGACTTTAAGGAAATAAGAAAAGCAGGAGGATATTCTAACCTTTGATTTTATTACCTTGCTAACAAAAACAAAGATACAGATTATTACCGCGTTTATGATCCATATTTTTTTGATTTTCAAACAGTAATATTTCGTCTTGTTAACGATATAAAAACAAACAGTGGATTAATGAATAAAAATTCCCTTCTAAACAAAGCAGGTGAAGCCTTTATTACGCGTAATATTTTTAACAATGAATTCATTCAAGCCAGTTCTTGATTAAGGCCTGAAAATGAAATTTTTAGAAATACATTTATTAATTTTCTTATTTTATATTTAAATAAATTTGATCTTAATATTAAAAAAATTAACATAGATTGAACAAAGGCAAGAGTTCAGGAAAATGATTTTTCAAACCAAAGTTTTATTAGTTTTCAAATTGAAGACATTATTGATTTTGATGATAAAAGCATTATAGATAATGCAATTAAAAATAAAACCTTTTATATTAATGGTTTTAGAAATTATGCCACTGAACAAAAGTTCGGTGTTGGCAATAATGGTCTTAGCGAAACACTACCTTTATTTAATGATTATGTAAAAAATCCATTTTTAATCATAAAACAAAATGAAAACATAAACTTTGGAAAGGATATAAATTCATTTATCAAAGGCTATAATAGCATCGATTATTGAAACTCGAGAGGTTTGGTATATTTATTTTCTAATTTTAAAGATTACCTAGAATTCGATATTCCAGACATATATAAAAATATTGATGAAAAATATAAAGTAATAGATATTCAATTTACAAATTACTATGAAACTAGCCAATTAATCAAAATGATTATTAGAGTTTTTAAAAAAGATAAAACAACAAAAGACTATGTATTATTAAGTTCAAACTTTGACGACCATGGACACTTTTTAAAGGCTATATCAACTAAGCTGGCAGCTGTTGATAAATTAGAAAGTAGCGACTATGCAATATATAGAAAAGAAAAAAAACCAACCTTCAACGGCATAAAACTAGATGATTTTGTTAATAACCCCTTATTTAATTTGCTAATAAATTATGCCTTAATAAATTGAAAAAAACACATTGTTAATCCGAATAGCAATACACAGGATCAATTAAAACTCTTAACTGCTTATTTAAACAATTACCTTCTTGCATATGCTCTCGAAATTCAAAATTCAAATCTTAATAGCGGAATCAAAAAGATAGAATTAGCCAAAAATGAAACCGTTGGAGATGAAACTACTTTAAAATTTTATTTTTACAAATTTAACTCAGAAAAAGATTTTCTTTACAAAAACAAGGGCGAGAAACCTTTTTATTATATAGATATAAAAGTAAAAAATTTATTTGAGTTTAGTAACGAAACACCAGTTTTTACAATTGTTTCTAAAGGACACTATAATGAAAAAATATAATATTTTAGCTTCCCTTTTAATTCCTTCAATCGGGTTACTAACTATCTCATGCAACGCAACAAGCAGCATCGAAATAAAATCATCAAAAAATGTACAAGGTTTTAAGGCAAATGAAGATCTCAATCCCTTAGAAATGCAATTTGATAAAAAAATAACAAAAACTGCTTTAGAAATAAAAAAAACAATGCGGACTTTTAATTATGCTTACTATACCTTTTTTGAAAACTATGATATAGTCAAAGATAAACTAAAAGAATTAATTGAAGAGCAAAGCATAAGTCAAAATAAGGATGGGCTAACAAAATATTACAATTCTTTTTGACATAACAAAAAACCTGAATTACTCAATGATTTTTCAAAGCTACTTGATGATTTTTACAATCTTTTTAATTCAGCTATTAAATCTCTATCAAATCTTAATTTTTATTTGGAACAATTCAAATTTGATAATGATAACTTAAAAAAACTAACAAAAGACCAATATACTAGCAAACTAGATAACGATTTTAAACAATATATCTATAACAAGGATTTTGCTGATAACATTTACACAGCTAAAAAAATACCAATTAAAAATTTAATGATTGCCTTAAAAGAAAAACTAGCGCAAATATCAACCATGATAAAGAAACAAGAACTTAAAAACTTCTTAAATGAATATCACAAGGCAAAAATTTTCATCTATGACAATATCAACCATGTAAATCTTGACGTTAATATTGATTTAATAGTTTCTAATCTTGAGGAAAACAACCAACAAGAATTCTTTTAACTTCTACTATAGGTTTAAAAAAATTTATTAAATATAGCTTGTAGTCCAATTGACTACAAGCTATTAAAATAAATAAAAAACTTAAGAGAAAAAACTTAATCAATTTCCATTGGGATTTTGGCATTAACTTCCTCGTTAACACGTAAATCAAAACAAATTACATCATAAAATAAATCGATCTGTCTCGTAATAGTATCAACCTTAAATCTAATATCAATCCGATGAGATTTGCTAACTTTTGTTATATCGGGTTTATGAAGAAAAAAATACTTTTTAAATTCAACATCATTAGCAATCTTATCGCCATCATCATGTTTCTTATTATTGTATTTTTTGTTAAGCTTTTCTATTACTTGAATAAATCTCGCCATTGCATTATCTTGCTCGGCATTATATTCCTTTTGTGCTTCATCAGATAACTTAAAAACAAATTCATTTCTAATGCTTGATAGTTGCGAAGCATTAAGTAACATAGGTTTTTGTCGCTGACTATCATCTATTTTATTAGAATTAGCACATGATATCAAAACAGGACTAATTGCTATGCATAACCCGATCGATAAAAAACTTAATTTTTTATTAAATAAAGATTTTCTTATTATTGATTTCATAACACATATTTTAATACAACAAAAAATTATGTTTTATTTTTTTAAAAAAGAGCATACTTATGTTTTTATTTAAATAATTTTTAAATACTAAAATATTTTTATTAATTATTGTACAAAAAACAAGATTGACCAAATTAAAGAAACCTAAATTATTTTATTAGAAAAAATAATATAAAATTATTGTAAAAAATAATAAGTAAAAATAGGAGCAATATGAAAAAGAAATTATTATTACTTAGTTGAATTCCTACATTAGCACTGTTAACCACTTCATGTATCGAAACTAAACAACCAAACCATGAACCGAAGTCTGAAGATGATAATAAAAAAGAAAAAAATGATAATACAAATACTGATTCTATAAATTCAAACAAAAAGTCAGAAAACCAAGAACCAATTCCGTTACCGTTGCCAACACCTAAGCAACCCGAAATTTCTAAAGAGCAATCTTCGCCGGAAAATCCATTAAATCCGCATAGTAAAAAAGACAATAGCGCCCCGCAAATACCTCAATTCCCTATAATACCGCCAAACTTTCCAGGATTGCAAAAACCAAAACCAGCAATTAATAAACCGGAGTTAGAGATAAAACAAACTGAAGCATATAGAAAAATATTAGACAGATCTTTTGCTATTTCATTTAATACCATTACACAAAGCCTTGATGATGGAAAAAGAGATAAAGATGAAATTCCTTTCTTATCAACTGGAACTGGTTGAATACTTGATTATGCTTGAAAAAATGGAGTTGAAAATTCTGAAGAACTAATGTTATATATAGCAACAAATGCTCATGTATATCAATATGCATACAATGCATTAGACAATAAATTAAAAGAAACGTTTCCGGAATATTTTACTGGCGAAGAACAAAAAGATGCTAGAGTTGTTTCATTTGGTATTGGCATACCTTTGGGTGATGCTAATTTAGAACCTATCGAGTCAGGAAAATACGAAGGCAATGAAAATATTGTTAGCTATTTTATAAATTCAAATGATCAAAAATATAAAAAAGATGTAAGAGATGTAAAACTTGTTGGAGATCAAATTTTTTCAAATCCAAAAACTGTTTTTGTCGCAACGGACTTCTTTGATAAGAAAACAAATGAAGAAATATTAAAGAAGCATCCAAACTATCAACCTAATATCAATAAAACCCAAAGAATTGGAAAAGACTTTGCTGTATTTGCTATAAAAATTAAATTCAACGAACTTAAAAAACAAGCCGAAACAAATCAAGATTTAAAGAAATTACTAGAACATATTAATAAAGGCATCAACAGCATTAATAATGATGTAACATTATTTTCATCAAAGCAATATCCTAACCATGATAAATCAAAAGTTCCCTATATTGCATATGACTACTACTCAGCCTATCTTCACAAGGAACAATATAAAAACTTTGATAGCGAAAATGAAATTTTAAGTCCAAATGCAAAAAGAATATATATAGCAGGCTTCCCTTCTGATAATGATAGTGGAAATAATCAATACTTCTGAAAAAACTATCCTAAGAACATAAAAATCGAAGATTACACTTTCACAAATAAAAGCTTCTTAAGCAGTGCGCCAGTTGAAAATCTATTATCTGAAAAAACCATATCATATGGCATCGGTGTACAGGCACAAGTTCTAAATAGCAGTTTATATTATGGGGCAAGTGGTTCTCTTGCTGTAAATGAATTTGGAATGCCTGTTGGAATATATTCATCTCTTTCAGCACTAACCCCCAACATTAAAGATACAACAAAATGAGGCGCCTTTACTTTCTTAGTTCAAAATTCAAATGATTTATTCTATGGACCAAAACATAATTTAATAGATGGAAGTAATAAAGAGTTATATCCAAACCAAGAAAAATCTTTCAGACAAAATCTTAAAATTTTATCTGAACAAGATGATTTCTTTAAAGGTTTTAATAAAACGGTTTTATTTGAAAACGGTGTATAGTTTCTTATAAAGACTAAAAAACCAATCATAGCTTTTATGTTTGGTTTTTATTTTAAAAGTTTTTATAATAATTAATCCAATTCAAAAATTTTCTTAATCATATCAATTAAATAGCCCTCACTTGCCATCTTATAATTTATTAGTTTAATATATCTAAAAGCTTTATTTAATTGACTCTTATTTTCATCTTTCCAACAGTTGCCGTCAGTAATTAATATAAAATCAATATTATTAATATTTAAATCTTTTTGCCTATTAATATAGCTATCAATAATTTCCTCGGGTTTTGAACCAGGACCATAAAAATAATTTGTTTCAATATTCAAAGCTTTTTTATCCTTGACTAATATAAAATCAGCCCTTCGATTAGCAATATCATCACCTATATTAAAACCGTATTCTTTTAATACATTAAATTGTTTTTGTAATAAAAGCGTAATACCATAATTCTTGCAAACTGAAGCAACTAACCTCTCACAAATTTTTTCAAAAGAGCTACCACTTCTATTTTTTCTGCCGTTAGAATCTAGACCAACTAAAACGCCCACAATATAATCGTTGCAACTTTTTTCAATAAAATTGTCAAATAGTTTTTTTAAACCAGTATTTACAAAAAAACTATAATATTGTTCTTTTTCCACATCACTTATTTTTTCATTATTTTCTTTAATGCAAAAAGAAAAGCTTTCAATTTTGTTTTTTAAATAATTATTTATTAATAAACTTGTTTTTCCTTTTTTTAACTTTTCCCTTTCTATTTTACTAACTGCAATAAGTAGCGGAAATGTAGTAATTATAGAAGGGACTTTATCTAGTAAATCAAAAAATCTTTCCTTAAAATTATGGCTTTTAATTAATGAATCCATTGCATGCAATTCAACTGCATATTTCTCAATTTCACTAATATTTTCTCAATCCACAAAAAAGTCATATCCTCGATTAGTAACTAGTAATCTATCAATAAAAATTTCTAATAGTTCATTTTTTACGTTCATTATATTTTTCATCCTCTTTCCACAGCAAAGCTCTAAACAAATTTTAATGATTTAATAATTAGTTATAATCACTTCTTTGCCGACTCTTTTATTACCGTTGCTATTTATATTTCGTTTTACATTAACAACCTTAATATTAAATTTAGAATATAAATCTCTAATTAAATCTGTGTCGTGGTTAGTTAACATTAGGAAACATCCTTTTTTATCTAAAATTCTAAACACCTTAGCAAGTCTAATATGACAATCTTCACCAAATTTTTCCTTTGTGTAGGATTCGAAGGAAGTTGGATTTAATGGTACATAAGGACTATCGATAAATACAAAATCCCCTTTGTTAGCTTTTTTTAAACTCTCTTCAAAATCAAGGTTTTCAATTTCCACATTCTTAAGGTATTGTGAAATCTCTAAAATATTATCCCTATTATAGGAATCACATTTAATTTTATTATTAAATGGAACATTAAAAAAACCATTTGAATTTACTCTATATAGTCCATTGAAACATCTTTTATTTAAAAAAATAAATAATGCGGCTAATTCTAGATCATACTCATTTAATTTTAATTTATTATTAAATTTGGTCCTTAACTCATAATATTCTTCTTTTTTGCATTCCTTTTGATCTAATACATTAAGAATTTCTATCATTTGTTGTGGTTTATTTTTTATCATATTATATGCATTAATAAGAACTCTATTAATATCATTTATGTGGGCTTTTTGCGGTTTAAGATAAAACAAAACCGCGCCACCGCCAACGAAAGGTTCATAATAATCGTTGAAATATTTGGGCATTCGTTTTTTAATTTCATCTATAAGTTGGCCTTTCCCTCCGACTCATTTTACAAATGGTTTAATTTCTTTTTTTTGCATATACTGGGCCTTATATAAAATTCTAAATAATAAATATTATTTTAGCAAGTTTTCAATATTTTAAAAATGTTTTTTCTTTGAAAATTAATTTAGGCAAAAAATTAAAAAAATAAAAATCTAATCGGAATTATCGATTAGATTTTTGTTTATTCAAAGACTAGTTTAACAGTGTTTCTTACAAGAATTTTTTTTGATTGTAAAATGTCATACATAAATGATATTTCTTTATTAGATATTTTTGTTTCAATTAAATATATATCAATATGAATTTGCTGAATGTTATTTGTCTTATTCTTTGGATCAAATGAAACAATAAGTTTATTGGGCACAAATTCATTCTGCTTCATTTCTAAATATTGACCGGCATATGAGATTCTTACTTCATCATTTTTAATATCTAAAATACAGTCCATAACTTTTTCATCAGTAAATTCAATATGTGTAAATTCAGTGCTATTACTTTCTTTAAAATCGACAAAATCAGTCTCCACTTTGCTTAATATTTCGCCTTCTTGTTCTGAAATTAAAATATATTTTAGCTTCATTTTTTTAGTCTTTCAAATACAATGTCTTTACCAAAAAGATAGATAGCCTTAGCTAATTCTGGTCCATGCTCCTCATATGTTGCAGCAATTCTAATAGGCATAAATAAATCCTTACCTTTTACATTTAATTCCTGCTTTGTGTGTTCAATACACATTTGAATGTTTTGAATATCAAAATCATTTTGATGCAATAATTTACTAAATGTTTTTACAACATCTATATTGGATATCACCAATGTAGTATTATCTTTTGGCTTGGTATATATTTTTAAATTATTTTTGATCTCGTTGATTGTTGACGCTGATTGCTTGTAAGTTTCAACAAATAAATTGTTTCATTCGTCAGAAAATGGTGAATTAATTAATTTTATAATTTCTTGGTTTTCCACTTTTTTCATATATTGTTTTGAAAATCAATCCATCTTAACTATATCAAATTTAGAAGGTGATTTAGATAACCTTTCTGGATCAAATTTTTCAATTAATTCCTCATGACTCATTATTTCTTGGCTATCTTTTGAAGTTCAACCCAATAAAGATAAAAAGTTAAAAATTGCATGGCTGTTATATCCCTCATTCTTGTAATCTTCAATAAATTGCTTCAAAGTTTTATCTCTTTTTGAAAGTTTTTTACCTTCCATATTAGTAATAATGGTTAAGTGTCCGAATACAGGAGGAGTTCAATTTAAAGACTCATATATTGCTAATTGCTTAGGCGTATTTGTTATATGTTCTTCGCCTCTTAGAACATGGCTAATTTCCATTTGGTGATCATCAACGACAACAGCAAAGTTGTATGTCGGATAACCATCGCTCTTAATAATAACAAAATCACCAATATCATCGCTATTAACTTCTATTCAACCTCTAACTAAATCGCTTCATCCATAAATAGTATTTTTTTTCAATCTTAGCCTTATTGAATATTCATTATTCTCATCCCTGCGTTTCTTTTCTTCATCAGAAATTTTCAATCAATTAGGGTCATATCTAAATGAAGCAATTTTAGCTTCCTCTTGTTCTTTATGCTGTTGCTCTAATTCCTGCGAATTATCATATGCCTTATACGCGAAGCCTTTGGCAATTAACTTATTAGCAATGTCTCTATAGATTGCTAATTTTTCAGATTGTCGATAGTTGCCGTATTTTTTATTAGGTTTTAGCGGGCTTTCATCTGGTATTATACCCAGTCAAGCAAGGTTTTCAAGTTGACTCTCTTCCCCACCCTCGACATTTCTAGCAACATCAGTATCTTCTAATCTAAAAATAAAAGTTCCATTAAAATGTTTTGCAAATAAATAATTAAATAGAGCGGTTCTAGCACCGCCAATATGTAAATAACCTGTTGGACTTGGAGCGTATCTTGTTCTTATTGTTTTCATAATTATTCCTCTTCAAAAAGTAAAACTAATGGTTCAGTAACATCTTGTCAAAAACCTTTTAACGAAGGTGAAGTATTTCTAACAAAAGCTCATGGTGCTTCTTCGATTTCAGGGCGAGATTCTGGAAATCGAGATTTTGATGGACTAATAACATCATTAATAAAATTAGGTGCTGCTTCAACATTTTTTCTAATTCAATATAACATAATAAAAACTGCCTTAGGGTTATGTTTATATTGAGAATATTTGGGAATAGCAGCGCCAGGAATGTTTGCGACTAATTCATCATATTTAAATGAAAAAAGGCGATAATCATATTGACCTGATAAATTAGCAAATTTTAAAAACTGAAAATCAGGTTTAATCTTATAAACATGGGATGTATCGTGTGTATTATTTAATTTCCTATCATTTGTGAATAGCCTATATTTATCATCAAACTGGCTAATTGGATTAAATAAACGTTTTGAATTTAATTCGTAAAATGAACTAGCACTACGTTTTTTAATTATTTTTTCTCCTTTTTCATTTATGCTAACAAAATTTGGATCATCAACAATTGATATAACCGGTAAATCAAACGTGCAAGCCGCTGATAAAACAGAGGGAGCTAAGACCGCGCCCAATGATCCTAATAAAGAAAAAATTAACATTTTTCTTTTAATTTTAGATTTTTTCATAATTATTAATTTTACTAAAATTTAAAATTTTAATGTTGTTAAGTAATTAGAATTTCTCTTTTTTTTCTTTATTTAGACATAGTTAAAATTAAATAATGAAACAATTGAATATATGAAAATTCGGTTCCAAGAAGATATTAAAGATTGTGGACTTTATGTATTACAATCATTACACAAATTTTATTGAAAAAAATGAGTTGATATAAATTTTTTAAAATATGAATCAACCTATTCTGAGGATGGGATTAATATTACCAATCTTTGTTTGTTAGCTAGTAAAATTGGCCTCCATACAGAAGCATTTAAAATTGAATGAGAAGAAATATTAAAACTCAAAACTTCTTTTCCATTAATTGCTATTTCAAAGATAGACAATTTTCTACATTATGTAATTATTGAAAACATAAGTGATAATTTTGTATTTACTTTAGATTCAACAAAAGGAAAAAGAAAAATAGAGATTAAGCAATTTAAAAAACAATTTACTGGTCTAATTATAATAGTTAAAAAACAGCAAGAATGTAATCAAAAAAATATTTATGAAAAGTTTTTTTCTTTTAAATTTAAACTTAATTTAAAGTCCTTAGTCATTGGTGTCCTATTTAGTTTCATTACTATCTTTTTAAATTTTTTACTTTCATTTATTAATAAAAATATATTTGCAAGTATTCAACAAATAAAAATATCAGAAGGACAAAAAACAATAATGTTTTTCTTTTGAATTTCAATGGTTTTGCTGGTTGTTTCCTTATTAAATAATTTTTTATTAACAAGATTAAAAAATTTAATATCAACAACAATAAAAGAACGATTTATAAATAGCGTTGAGGGAGCGGAATACAAACAAATTTTAAAAATTAGCAAGAATGAAATTCTCTTAAGATATCTATCAATTGAATCAATAGCCGGTTTTTTATCGTTTATGATTTCTTTTATCTCTTCCTTTTTATTTTCTATTATCTTAGTTATACCTTTATTATTTTTTATAAAAATAAAATTCATATTAATAGTAATACTTGTTAATATAATCAAGGCCTTGGTTAGTTATTTTATAAACAATAAAATTAGCCATTTATCAAAAAAACTAACGCAAAAAAGCATTGAAGAAATAAATGAACTTTCGTTTGTAGTAAAAAATGAAGATTCTTATGGACTAATGCTGTGAGAAAATTTTGAAAAACAAAGTTTTTTAAGCAATATAAAAAGTTATAGAAATGTTGATCTTAATATTAATAAATTAAGTTCAATAAAAAATTTAATTTTAAGGTTTTTAAATTTGATAACCACAATAATAATTTATTGCTTTTTTTTATTACAAAAAACATCTAACCTAGGCCAATTATTTTTTATTTTGCAAATACAAACAATTATTTCTGAACCAAGCAATAATCTTCAAGAATTTTTTATAGGATGAAAAATTTTTAAGAACGGTTCAACTAGATTAAATTTTATAATCAATATTCCACAATCAAGATTAAGAAATTCTATTAATAATATAATAGATTTAAAAACAATTAAATTCAAAGGGCTTTGCTTTGGATTTGAACGTCGCAATATAATTAATGATTTAAATTTTATTATTGATAAAGGTGCGAAATTGCAAGGCCCAAACGGTTCCGGAAAAAGTACTTTGTTTAAATTATTAAGTGGTTTTTATTTAAATTACAAAGGGTCAATTATTTTTAATAATATTGAAATCAAAGAGATAAATGAGTCTTGATTTAAGGAAAAAATTTATTTTTCAGGCAATGAATTTAATATGCCAAACATAGATTTATATACATATTTATTTTCAGATGTTAATAATAAGGAAAAAGAAAAAATATTAAAAGATACAGATTTCATCAGTGTTATAAATTCGCTAAATATAAATATATTTTCTAATCTACTTTTAAACTCAAATAAGTTTTCTGTGGGACAAAAACAAATTATAAAATTATTGCCTCTATTAATAAAAAAATATCAATTGGTTTTGCTTGATGAAAGTTTTGAATTTTTATCACAGCAAATGTTTGAACTTATATCTAGATTAATATGTAAAAAACAAGAAAATTCTATTATTATTGAAACAAGCCATAATAAAAGATTTTTACTAAAAAATTCCCCAACTATTTTTCTAAAAAAATAAAATTCAATTTTTTTCATTTTTTTTGTGTTAATTTATAATTATTTTTATGAATAAATTAACCATTAAAAATAACAGTTTTAGCACGTTTAAATTTGAGAAAGATTTTTGCAATATACTCAATGAAGCAAAGGTAGAGTTTAATAGTACAAAAGATTTGTCTGTTGACCTTCTTTTTGTTAATAGATTCAAAATGAAAAAACTTAATAATTTGCATAGAAACAAAAACTATACAACTGATATTTTAAGCTTCCCACTAGAAGCAGCTAATGAGTTAGATTTTCTTGAAAATTTAGAGCTTGGTCAAATAATTATTTCGCCATGAAAAATTAAAAAACAAGCAAAAAAATTTAATCATAGTTTAAAAAGAGAATATTGCTATATTTTTGCCCATGGAGTTGCACACCTTTTTGGTTTTGACCACCAAACAGAAGCAGAAACTTTAGTTATGAATACACATGTAGAAAACATTATGAAACGTTTAAACATCACTAGATATTAATAAAAATTTTTATGAGGTTTATAAATGAAAAAAATTTGTTATGTTGGTTTAGTAGGAAGACCAAATGTAGGAAAAAGTACGCTAATAAATAACATTTTAGATTTTGAGTTAGCAATAGTTTCCAATGTTGCCCAAACAACAAGAGATAATATTAAAGGTATATACAATGATGATGAAGTCCAAATAATTTTTATTGATACCCCTGGAGTCCACAAGGCAGAATTCTTATTATCAGAAAAGCTAAATCAAAAAAGTTATGAAACAATGAAGGCTGTTGATATTGTCTTATTTTTAACGCCAGCTAATGAAGAAATAGGAAAAGGCGATAAATTTATTATTAACAAAATTAAGGAAACAACAGATAGCGAAATAATAGCAATAATAACTAAAATTGATTTAATTGATAACAAAATAAAATTAGATAAAAAAGCTCATGAATTAAAAAGTTTGGGAATTAATACCGTTTTGGGTATTGGCAAAGATTATAAGCAATCCTATATTGATTTAATTGATGAAATTAAAAAATATTCTTATGAAGATGATTTGCCTTTTGAGGAAGATCAATTAAGCGATGTCTCTCTTAGATTTATAGCTAAAGAAATTATTAGAGAATATGCAATTAAAAATTTATATCATGAAGTGCCGCATTCAATCGCTGTGCTAATTGATGAATTTAAAGAAAATGATAGCGAAACAATTCCATATACAATTTCAGCTACTATTTATGTAAAAAGCGAATCACAAAAAGGTATTGTAATTGGTAAAGGGGCACAAAAAATAAAAACAATTTCAATGTCTTCAAGAGAAAAAATTGCCAGTGTTTTAAAACATCCTATTAATTTGTTTTTAAGAGTTAAAGTTGATGAGGATTGAGTGGATAAAGAGGAAAAAATTAAGAAAGCTGGATATTAAAATGAAAATTCAAATAACTCATAAATTAAAGCTTTCACTCCTCTTTATTTTAATCAGCATTATTTTTGTAGTTTTTATTATTATACTTTTTTTAAAAATAAGCAACCCTTATAAAATAAGTATTTATAACTATGAATCATACCTTAATAAAAATACTATTAACAAGATCAAAAAAAACTATTCATATCATACATTTAAGAATCTTGATGAATTTACAAGAGCAATAAAAAATAAAAAAGCTGTAGCAGGGGTAAATTCTGATTATCAAATAGCTCAACTTATCGTAGAAAACAAATTAAAAAAGATTAATTTTAAAAAAGTTTTTGATGTTAATTATGATGCAAAAAATAAAAAAGAGATCATATTAAATCTTTATACTAATGACGTAAAAAAACAATTTGATTTTTTTGATAGTTGAATAATACAGGAAATAAAGAGAATTAATCCAAATAATAAAATTGACAAGTTAAACTTTAAACCTTTTCTTTATTATAAAGATAAGGAAGTTATTGGCTTTGAAGCAGATAATAAAGAAGGTATGGACCATTTTTATGAATTTTTAATTCCTTATTTTACTCTTGACAAAGGTATAGCCTATAATCCTGAAAATTCAGAAATTTCAAAATATACAAGAAATAATATTAAGGAAAATGCTGATTTTAGTGATATTAAAGACGGAAAAAATTGATTTGATCTAATAAATTCATTATCAAAAAAATATAAAAATCCAAAATTTTACTGAACTGATTGATTTCTTGACAATGCCATGATTGGTCAATTTTATAAAAATCTAATTGACAATGGAAGCCAAAAAAACTCATTCGGAAAATGAAAAGATTTAAACAAAGAGAACTACAAAAATATTATTGATCACTTTGCAAAATTTGTCAATGTTTCAACTGGCAATAATATAAAAGACACAAAAAGAAATAAACTTATAACTGATGGACAGGAAATTGTATCGGGCATAATTGAGCCAGCACATGGAAAAGCTGATGTTGCAATAATGTATAATGGCGATGCACTTGATGCTTATTATGGAAAGGATAACTTTGCAAATTTAAATCAAAGTAATAATATATCGTTTGTTCGGCCTAAAAATACATATAAAAATATTGATGCATGAATCATTTCACAAGACACAGATGATAAAGAATCAGACGCTCTTCTAGAAACACTAAAAAACCTTGTTTTTGGGGATGTTAGTTTAAGCTACCAACAAATATATAATAAATACATAAATAATGTTTATAAAGAAATTAAAAATAGTGGGATTTCAGAAGAAGAAATAGAAAAAAATCTTTTTAACAAAAAAGATAAAAATAAAATTGCCAAATCATTAAAAGACATTGATTTATCATTTTATAAAAAATACTATAGATTTTTTAGAAATGCCTTTTCAAACGAAAATTTACAAAATGTTGCAAACTTTGATGTAATAAATTACACACCTAGTTTTAAGACTATAAAGTTCTTTTTATTAGAAACTTATTTCATTGATAGCAATAAAAATCAAGATCAAAAAGCAATTTCTATTTTTGATATAAAAGAAAACAAAGACATAAATTTTAGACCATATCAGCCGCTCAATCCTGAATTGAGAACAAAAATGATTGATTACTATTATCAAATAACCAAATCATAATGGTGAAAGGAATAATTATGGAAAAAAAGAAAGTTAAAAAGACAAACTCAGCAATCATTGAACTTGTTGATGTTGTCAAAGAGTTTGAAGACAAACTAGTTTTAGACAATGTCAATCTTAGTATCGAAAAAGGTGAATTTATTACTCTTTTAGGACCTTCTGGATCTGGCAAAACTACTATTTTAAGAATTATTGGTGGTTTTGAATGGGTTACTCGTGGAGAAGTTAAACTTCATGGCAAGGATATTAAGGATCTTTCCCCACATAAAAGGGATGTTTCTACTATATTCCAAGACTATGCCCTATTTCCACACTTAAATGTTGAAAACAATATTAAATATGGTCTAAGACTTAAGAGAATTAACAAAGAAAATCTTCCAAAATCATTTCATAATAAATTAACACTACAAAGAAGAAAATGAAGAAAATTTGCCGATCAAAAAATGAAAAATCTCGACAAAGAATTCGAATTATATGAAAGAGAATTAAATAATAATTCATCGCTTTCAAAAAGAAAGAAACAAAAATACCAGCAATGAATTGATGATATGGATTTTAAATATTCATATTGAGAAAACTATGTCGACTTAAAAACTGAGGCATTTGAAAAAAGATACCTAACTAGAAAAATTACTAATGAAGAAATGGACAAAGAAGTTAAACAAATTATGGATCTCGTTGGCTTAAGCGGCAACGAAAAGAAAAACGTTAACTTTTTATCGGGTGGTATGAAACAAAGAGTAGCGCTCGCAAGATCACTAGTTATTGAACCTGAAATTCTCTTATTAGACGAACCATTAAGTGCTCTTGATGCTAAAATAAGAGAAAAAATGCAAACTCTTTTAAGGGACATTCAACAAAAGCTGAAACTTACTTTTATTTTTGTAACTCATGACCGAAATGAAGCACTGCAACTGAGCGATAGAATTGCTGTTATTCGTGATGGAAAAGTAGAACAATTTACCACTCCGAAGGAACTTTATGATTTTCCAGTTAATAAATGAGTAGCAAACTTTATTGGAGATTCAAACTTTTTTAACGCTACTTTCATAAAAGCAAACAAGGTAAAATTTATGTCAAGGACTTTTGACACTATTCATGACGAATTTGAGCCCGGGGAAAGTTTGGATGCCCTAATAAGACCAGAAGATATTATTATAACAAGAGTAAAATCAAAAGCTAAGCTAACGGGAGAAATTATAAAATCAACCTACGGAGGCAGCTACTATAATTATGAGATTCAATGTAAGGATAAAATTATTTATGTAGAAACTTCTTCAAAATACGCTGTCGGCAAAGAGGTATTTTTAGATTGGGATATTGATGCTATCCACCTAATGAAGAAAGATAAAAAACTTGAATTATTAGAAAATGAATTAGGTCAAACAAATGAAGTCTAGTACAAGAAATGTAAAAAAAATCAAAAAACTTTCTTCACCGATGTCAAAATTGCAATTTACATTTATAGTTCCATATGTTGTTTTTGCGGTTTTATTTATTATCCTACCTATGGTGTTTGTATGCATTTATGCATTTAAACCGTTAGAAGGACAAACAAAACTAGAAAATTGAGAAATTGCTCTAAAACCTTCAACATGGGTAATAATAGGAAGGTCTCTGCTGACTGGATTATTTGCTGCAGCTGTATCACTAATAATCGGTTTCCCGTATGCATATATTGTTTCAAGATCTAAATATAAGATTATTAAAATATTGGGTTTAACTCTAATTCTTAGTCCCTTAGCTATTTTTACAATATCAAAAGCTTTAGCAGTTAGAGGTTTATTCTCGGCAATTTTCGATGAAAATCAGTTAAATAACAATTTCTTTATTGTTTTTGGTATGGTTTATCTTTATCTACCATTCATGGTTCTACCATTGTACCAGGTTATTAAAGATATGCCAAATAACATTTTGGAAGCCTCGGAGGATTTAGGGTATTCAAAATTTAAAACAGTTTTTAAAGTTATAATTCCTTACACATCCAAAGCAATATTAAGTGGTTTCGGAATTGTTTTAATGATATCTGCAACCTCTATTATTATTTCAGACAAACTCTTACCAAATGGCAGTCAAAAACAACTAATTGGTAACCTAATAAACCAGTTTGCCAACACAGCCAACCCGTTTGATTTAGCAAATTCTTCAACATTAGTTATTATCACTCTTGCAGTCCTATTATCAATATATGCAATCATTTATGGAATACCATTCTTAATTAGAAAAAAAAGACAAGGAGGAAATTATGACTAAATTTAAAAACTTTTTAAAATATTCATATGTTTTTGCGATTCTTGCTTTTCTTTATATACCAATAATTTTTGGAACGATTTACAGTTTTAATTCTCCTTCAGATAAAGGAATTTTTTCAGTAACAACTTGAAATAGAACTTCTTTTGATGCATACAAGGAATTGTTTTCTAAATCACATAGTCTAGCATTTGTTAACTCATTTCTTCTTGGAATCGCAACTTCTGTCCTTGTTATTAGTATCTCCTTACTAACTGTTTTTGCTCTATGAAGACACAAGAATAAAGGGGCAAGATCTTTTGTGCAAGCAACCTCAAATGTGCCTATGATAAATCCTGATGTTATTACAGGATTGACACTTGCTATTGTTCTAAACTTCTTATTTTTTGGAACCCTAAAAGCAACGAGTGAAGGTTTTTTTAGATCTATTATTGGACATACTGTTATGTGTCTTCCATACGGAATTTTAATAATGCTACCTAAAAGTGATAAATTTTCCAAAAATATTTTTGAAGCAAGTCAGGATTTAGGATATTCAAAATTCAGAACATGATTTAAAACATATTTTATTTATATGCTAGGATCTATAATTTTTACATTTGTTATGACTATGACTTTGTCATTTGATGATTTTATTATTACAAGAATTGTTTCTAATACAGAAACGTTAGGAACACAATTGTATGAAGGTCAATTTCAGGCATGATCGCTGGCTATTGGTGCAATATCACTTCTAATAGTAATATTTATAAATACACTATATATTATTTTTAAAGGAACACAAAATAAATTAGCTAAAAAATCCCTAGTTTTAAGTAAAAAACAAGCACAAAAGGATTTTTATAAGGAGGTCTTATAAATTGAACAAAAGAATTTTTAAGGTCTTAATATTTATACTTTCCTTTTTTGTTATAACCATAATTTTTATTTTTGCAATCTCAATTAAACTTTCAAATAAGTACCGGCCAAGTATTTATAATTACGAATCTTATTTAGCGCCTTCTATAAAAGAAAAACTAAAAAAAGACTACAACTATAAAGAATTCAAGGAAATCAACGAATTTACCCAAGCATTAACCCAAGACAAAGCGATTGCTGGTGTTGGAAGTGATTTTCAAACAGCACAACTCATTATAGAAAAAAAAGTCAGAAAAGTTGATTTTGCTAGATTATACGGAAAAAGTGATGCCAATGACTGAAATGTTAGAAAGTTTTTTTACACAGAAAATGTTAGAAAACACCTTGAAAACTTTGATAATCTAATATACAATAAGCTAGTAAACCTGCCTAAACGAGAATTAGATTCAAAAGGTTTTATTTTAGACAAAAATAAAAAACTTTGAAAAAGTAATACTAGCGCCCAATGAGAACATTTTTATGACTTCTTTATACCGTATTATGCGCAAGACAAAGGAGTTGCATATAATGTTAATAAAAATAGTAGACCTAATTTAACACTAAACAATTCCTCAATTCAAGAATTAGAAAACAAATCCATGCAACTCGATTGAAATCAAATTTTTGATACCCTAAAAGAAAATAAATATCAACACATTGGTTGAACTAATGCGTTTGTTGATAACTTAATGATTGGGGCCATTAATTATAAATCGCGAGATAATAAAAATTGAAAACAATTATTTACCTTCAATGGAGAGGGAAAACTCTTTGACTTTAACGAGAATAATTACAAGCTAGCAATTGATTCTTTCGTAGAATTTGTCAAAAATTCTTCTGGTTATGATATTAAAAACACAGCATATAATCACCTAAGTGGCGATGGATTAGAATTGCTTAACTACCTTATTGAACCAAAACAAGGACGCTCAGATTCATCAGTTATTTATAATGGCGATGCCTTAGACGCTTATTATTCAGAAGATAATTTTGCTTCAGTTGAAGAAGGAACAATTAGGTTTGTGCGCCCTAAAAACAATTATTACCTTGTTGATGGTTGAATTATATCCCATAAGCTAAGTGATGAAGACACTTCCAAATTTTTAGATAGCATTAGCTCTTTGATATATAATAACAACAACGTTATTATCAGATCGGCCGAGAGCATTGAAAAAAGATTGAAATTACTAGAAAAGCGTTTCTTTGAAACATTAAAAAAATTCCTGACCAATGAAGACATAAATAGTTCCATCGATACTTTAACGTTAATTTTCAACAGTGATAGCAGACAAGAAATCATCAAACTTCTTTCAAAATCTCAAAAATTAAAAAGTATTGATTGAAACAATCTAGAAAATTGAAAAAAATTCTTAAGAAGTTTTAAAAGTGAAATTACTGAGGATAATATTGAATTTTTACGAATTATAAGAAATAATTCTGATAAGGGAACAGATATTTTTTCAGATAGTTTTGAAGAAGTTTTTACTAAAAGCGACTTAGGTGAACTAATAAACTTTGAATATATTTCATATACACCAACAGATCTTTTAACATATAAATTTTTAGATGAATGGTATTTTGGAAATGATGAAATTGCCAAATCTATTTTCAAGCAACCCTCGACAAATGAGAATTATCATTTATTCACATATCCAATTATCGAAAACAACCTGCGAACAAAGATTGCAGCCTACTATTTCGAAGCAACAAAATCATAAATAGGTTAATCCTATTTTTTCTTTTAAATTTAAGAATAAAAACATTTAAACATTTAATAATGTTATCAAAAATTAAATAGTAACAAAATTTAAGTATAATTATAAATTATAAATTAGATTAAAAGAATTGGTTAGGAGCAATGTTATGACAATTAAAAAGTTATTACAAAACATTGAAACAATAAGAGAAAATGAAAAGTTTGAGGTTAAAGGTTGATTAGTTTCTAACAGAGGAAATGAAAAAATTAGATTCTTAACTATTAATGATGGTAGTACTGTTGCAACATTACAAATAGTAGTTAAAGGAGAAATGATTCAAAAACTCAATGTCGCGCAAATTTCACTAGGAACCTCATTAATTGCTAGAGGAATTATTCACCTCACACCAGATGCCCAACAACCGCTTGAACTTATTTTAGAAACATTAATTGTTATCAATCAAGTTGACAACGATTTTCCTATACAAAAAAAAGAAACTTCACTTGATTTTTTAAGAGAAATTCCTCACTTAAGAAATAGAACAAGCTTATTCAAAAGTATAATGTTAATAAGAAATACTCTTTCTTTTGAAATCCACAAATATTTTCAAGAACACGAATTTCTTTACATGGCATCACCGATTATCACTTCAAATGATGGTGAAGGAGCTGGCGAAACTTTGTTGGTTGATGATGAAACAAAAGAGTACTTTTTCAAGCAAAAAGCATTCCTAGGAGTTACGGGGCAACTTCATGCTGAAGCATATGCGGCTAGTTTTAAGAAGGTCTATACCTTTGGGCCTACATTTCGAGCCGAAAATTCGCACACATCACGCCATTTAGCTGAGTTTTGAATGATTGAACCTGAGGTTGCTTTTTATGAATTAAAGGATATTATTAACCTTGCAGATGATTTATTAAAAACTGTCATTAAAAACACTATAAGCAAACATTTAGATGAAATGAAGGTATTGCAATCTTACAATCCTGATCTACTGGAAACATTAAATAGATTTCTTGATAACAAACTAACAGTTATTGATTATAAAGATGTGGTTGAAAAACTTAAACCTTTTAGCGACCAATTTGAAGAAAAAAACATTTTTTTTGGTATGGATCTAGCTTCAGAACATGAAAAATTCCTTTCTGAAAAAATTGTAAATGGGCCAGTCGCTGTTACAAATTATCCAAAAGATATTAAAGCTTTTTATATGTACCAAAATGATGACAACAAAACTGTTGCAGCTTTTGATTTATTAGTTCCAGGGATAGGGGAATTAATTGGCGGTAGTCAAAGAGAATCAAGATATAGCAAACTTGTTCAAAGAATGCATGACTTAAAAATTTCACAAGAACCCTTGCAATGATACATAGACTTGCGTAGATTTGGATATGCACCATCAAGTGGTTTTGGCATTGGTTTTGAAAGACTAGTGATGTATGTGACAGGTATTGCTAACATTAAGGATGTCATCCCCTTCCCAAGAGTTGCTGGACAAATTAAAATGTAACAAGGATATTAATGAAAAAAAATCTAACTATAATTATTCCTATTTACAACGTAAAAATACCTCTAAATGAAATTTTTTACAATATCTATAAACAAAAATCACAAAATTTTAATATCATTTTGACCTTTGATAGACCGAAAGAAAAGGATTATATAGAAATTGATAAACTACAATCAAAGCTAGGCGAAAGGTTAAAAATTATCTTTAATTCGGGTCATCAACATTTCGATGTTGTAATAAAACAAGCTTTAGATCTTATTGAAACCCCTTATACGTTCATTCTTTACTCATATGCCAATTTAAAAAATGAGTTTATTCAAAGATTTGATAATTTTATTAAATCTTCGCCCAAAAAAGCAGATTTCATACAAGTTCCCGGATATAACCAAGTAATAAACAAATTATTATTCAAGTCAGCCCACTTATCAATGTTAGGTTTAGTCAATTTAGAAACCAATAAACTACCTTTTATATTAACTAGCCCTTTTATGTTCAATTCAATTGTTAAGACAAATATTTTAAAGAAAGTTTTTTTCTTACCTAAAACAAAGGATCTCAATCTAGAATATTCACCTAATCCTGTTTTTCAAAGCCTTCTTTATTCAAAAACATATGCTTTTTTTGAAGACACATGAATCATTAATAATAATGATAATCCATTAATTTTTAACCCTAAATCCTTGACTCGCAATTGAAATAATATATTCAATTCCTTTAATACAATAGATATTGAAACTAAAAATGCTCTTGAATTGGCTAAATGTCTAAATTATTGCTATTATATTGCTGCAATTGTCGGCTCATTAAAACATAATAAGAATCCATTAGATGAAAAAACACTAATTAGCATTAAAAACTCTCTTATTCAAGAAATTTCAATACTAAGACCCTTTTGAGTAGAGCAACTCCAAGCAAATCATTTTTTTAAAGAATTTAATATTCAAAAACTTTATGATTTAACGTCTGGTTTTAGTAAAAAATGAGACCACATTATTAAAAAATTTATATGACCATAAAGCAAAATGTTAAGGCTAATTTTTGAATAAGATTATTAGCTACATTAATTGATCTTCTTATTTTCATAGTTTTAATTGTAGCGACTTCTTTTATAATATTCAATTACAAAAAAGCTGAATTTCGCACACAAAGTACCACACTAAAAGAAATATACTTTCGCCTTTGGTTATTATTGATGATTTTTTTATGTATATTTGAATACATTGTTATTCCAACAATACTAAAAGGCCAAACAATTGGAATGTTAATATGTAAAATCAAAATTCTTTCCGATGAAGAAAAAAGAAGAACTTCCAAATTTATTTTTGATCGGCAAAGACTATTTGCATTCTTATGAATTTTTGTTTTTATGAGTTTCATGTTAATGTCTACTGATGCATTTTTAAAAGCTGCTCGCGGTGGAAAATTAAATAATGTTGAAAAGCTTGTTGTTATATTACCAACAGCACTAGCTACGATTTCTATAAATCTTCAAATACTGCTAATTATTTCTGGTATTTCATCAACAAGACTAAGTTGAAATGATAAATTATCGCGAACAAAAACCGTTTGAAAAAATAGATATGAAGATATTATTGAAGATGAAAATTTAACGTTTAAAATTAAACCAAAAAAACGTGAACTTCCTAAAATCAATATCACAAAATAGCCAAAAATTAAGGCTATTTTTTATTACTAAATATTAATAGGTTTAATTAGGTTATAATTATAAAGTATATTTAATTATAAGGGGTGAAGATGATAGAACTAGAAAAACTAAATAAACAACAACGAGAAGCAGTAGAATACAATGACGGACCACTTCGTATAATTGCTGGTGCCGGTTCAGGAAAAACAAGAGTTTTAACATATAAAATATCATATTTAATTGATGAATTGGGAATAAAACCTTCACGCGTTTTAGCTCTAACTTTTTCAAACAAAGCAGCAAATGAAATGAAACAACGCGTTATCACAATGGTGAATAATCCTGAACAACTTCCTGTCATAAGTACTTTCCATGCTATTTGTGCAAAAATATTAAGATATGAAATTCATTTGCTAGGTTATGAAAATGATTTCCAAATTATTGACGAAATAGACCAAAAAGCAATCCTTAAATCAGTCTATAATGAATTGGAAATATCTAATAATGAATTCAGTTATAGTTCAATCATTTCATTCATTCAAAACAAAAAGAATTCATTATTTGAATTTTTAAATATTGAAAACGAAAATATTGATACATCTTTATCTCTACAAGAAAGAAAAGCTATCGAAACAAAGGAATTGATTTACAAGCATTATCAAGAAAGATTGCAACGATCAAAAGCGCTTGATTTTGATGACTTACTAGTTTTTGTTTACAAACTTTTTTATGATCCAAAATATGAGCATATAGCCAACAAATGGGCTAAACGATATGACTATTTATTAATTGATGAATTTCAAGACACAAGCATTATTCAATACAAAATACTACAAAAACTTTGTTCAACAAATAAATTAACAATTGTAGGAGATCCCGACCAAACAATCTATAGTTGAAGAAATGCTGATATCAATATAATTATTAATTTTCACAAGGATTATCCAGATGCTATCACAATTAAACTTGAAGAAAATTATCGATCAACTAAAAAAATTCTTTATCACGCAAATAAATTAATCATTAAAAATAAATTAAGACTAGAAAAAAACTTATACACAGAAAATGAAGAAGGAGAAGATGTTGAATTTTACTGTGGTCATAGCGAAGAAGCTGAAGCCCGGTGAATAGCACGAAAAATTTCAGAATTAAAACGTTCGAGAGTGCAATTAAAAAATATTGCTATTTTATTTAGAACCAATAGCTACTCAAGAGCAATTGAAGAAGCTTTGATTAGAGAAAGTACAATATACAAGCTTTTTGGCTCAATCAAATTTTATCAACGTGAAGAAATTAAAGATGCTTTAGCATACTTAAGAGTTATTCATGATGGTAGTGAAATTATGCTTCTACGTATCATAAATAAACCTTCAAGAAAAATTGGAGAGGTAACCGTTGATAAGTTAATTGAATTTGCAAGAAATAAAGGTACAACATTATTCAATGCAATTGAAGCGCATATTGATGAACTGCAAGAAACTTTAAGTATTTCAACAACTACACTTCAAAAATTAGCTTCACTAATTAATGATATTCGGTGAGCAAGAGCAGCCTTAAAAACTAATTCAATAAGCAGCACGCTCAAAGAGTTTATGTATAAAAAAATAAACTATTTTGATACATTTAAAATTTCCGAAGAAGATTATGAATCAAAACAAGAAAATTTTCAAAGTTTAATAAATGCTATTGAGTTATGGGAAAAAAACAATTCCCACGGTACTATAGATGAATATCTACAAGAAATTACACTAATAACAGATAGAGACGTCGAAAACGATGCAACAAGTTTTGTTTCATTGATGACAGTGCACAATGCTAAGGGATTAGAATTTGATTATGTTTTTATTTGTGGGCTTGCTGAAGGTTTATTCCCTCTAAAAAGAGCAATTTCTATTTCACCAAGTAAAGATTTTACATTTTTAACTAATTCAAATACACATGAAGAAAATATTGAAGGTCTTGAAGAAGAAAGACGGCTTGCATACGTTGCAATTACAAGAGCTAAGAAAAAGCTTTTCCTTTCATTTGCAATTAATAGATCTGGTTTTACTAAACGTAGCAGGTTTTTATCAGAGGCAGGTATAAAAGAACAAAATGGTTCTGTAACACTTGCAAATGATTTTTCTATTGCTGAAGAAAATCACCAAAACAACAGCCATTTAGTTGTCGGAGATTATATAATGCATAAAATCTATGGACGCGGCGAAATTATTGATATGGTTGACTCAATAATTACTGTAACCTTTCCACAACAAAAAACCACAAAACAATTTGAAAAATCGCATCACTCAATTAAAAAATGAGATGGTGACCTTAATGACTAAGGAGTTAATTTAATTTGCTAATCTGAATTATTGCATTCTCTTCCATAATATTCATTTTTTCTTTTTGATTTATTTTATTTTTAATAAGAACACAAAATAATATTAAAAACGAAAGTGGTTTCCTCTGTTTAGAAATCGATTTGAAACAAAATAGAATTAAACATCTGAATGGTATTCCTAACATTTCAAATGAACCCACATTTATAAAAAAATTAAACCTTCTAAATAATAAATGAAGGAAATTAGATGACTTATGTGAGATTTTAGAAAAAAAATATAAACTTCTTTTTTTAAGTGCTTTAAAAAATAAAGAAAATACGATTATTAGTTTTGAAACAACACATAACAAGCATTCAACATACAAAACAAAGGTTAGTTTTGAAATAAATTTTATAAATGATCAAAAAGCTTTTATGACAGTTAATTGAAACAGAAACGATACTATTAAAAATGAAGTTTTCGAAGCTTTAAACACCAACATTTCTTACCTTTTTTCGCCAAACAGCAAATATATAGCATGTGGTTTTATTTTAAATATAAAAAATATTAATAGTATTAATAACTTTATAAAACTTTTCCAAGATAGTTGCGTTTATAATCAAATAAAAGGCGTCAAGGTTTTTCTTGATTGAAATAAGATCTTTTTCGTCTTTCCCTCTGATAGATTTCAAAGCGGGCATTCTTACTATGCAACTAAAATCTTTGCAAACACTGCTACTCTTTACAAAAATCTTTACTCTACCTTTTTTTCATTTAACAATGAGCTTTTAACCAACAAAAATCAATTGTATTATGAAACGGTCTTTGACTTTGTCAAAACACTTACACCTATGGTTGATTATTGAATTCCAAATAACATAGAAGATAACAAAGATTTTAAAATTTTTAAAGAAAAATATGAATATACACTTGATGAAATAAAACAAAGTAATAATATTGATTTTAAAACTGTGTCTATAAATAATTTTGGCGATGAAAATACTAAACTCAATTTATTATTAATTAAAAGAAAATTTGAAATTTTAAATATAAAAGATGAGAATATCATAGCTTCCTTAGACATTTATAAAAATTTTTTTATGCAAATATATGAAAACATCAAATCACAAGATATTCATGGAAAAGTTTTAAATATACAAGATTTTATTTTTAATTATATTGATAATAAAAGTATTGAAAATTCTATTAAAATTGATCGTTCCTTTGTCCAATTAGTTTCACTTAATTCAAAAAAAAGTATGTTAAGAGTTAAGAAAAAAATAGAACAAATTAAAGAAAACTATCCAAAGGCGGCTATAGGAATAAAATTAACCGAAATCAATAATGATATTATTTCACTAATTGGTAAATGAGTGGGAATTATATGATTTGATAAGTCGCTTACCAAAATGCTTAATAACCCAGAAACAATGTTATATATTGGTCTTATACTCAAAAAGGCAGAGCATTTAAAAATCTCAATTGTTTTTGAGAATTTAGATTTCAAAAACTATAAAAAAGTTTTATTTAACAAAAAAATTAAAATGTTTTACTCAAGCGAAAGAAAAAAATAACATTAATTTTGAAAGGTAAATTATGAATAAAGCTAAAATTAAAGAAAATTTTTTTGAGGCAATTAATGGAGAATGATTAAATAAGCATAAAATTGCTGATAACAAAACCTCAGTCGGCACGTTTGAAAGATTAGATGAAAGTTTAACAAGATTAAAAACTAAACTTATAACAAAATGATCAATCGACTCATCCGAAATAACTGAAAATAAAATTCTTCTAGAAATGGTTAAATTTTATAATTTAGTTAATAATTGAAATGATAGAAAAAAACACTCAATAAAACCTATTATTCCAATACTAAAAGAAATAGAGTCATATCAATCATGAAATGATATTGAAAATAACTATACTAGCTTATGCTTAAGAAATTTTGAAGTTCCTATTCCTTTTTTTATACACACAGATTTTAAAAACCATGAAAAACAAACCCTTTTTGTTTCGACCCCTTCTGTTATCCTTCCAGAAAAAAGTTATTATAGTGATGAAGAAAAAAAGAACTCATTTTATAGAATTTGAGTTAATATGGTTAAAAAAATGCTGTTAAAAGTAAATAATGATGAAAAATGAGCAAATGATTTAGTTAACAAAGCTCTCCTATGAGATAACGAGGCATCAAAATATATTCTTTCAGCACAAGAATGAGCAATTATAACTAACATTTATCACCCTAGAAAAGTTGATGATTTCAATAAAAAAATAAAAGAAATAAATTTATCTAATATTTTGAATTCATTAATCAATGATAGCATTAGTGAAGTTATTTGCGTTTCGAAAGATTTAGTTGACAATTATTCGAAATTATTAACAAAAGAAAATTTTGAACTTTATAAAGCTTTTCTATACATTTCATCATTAATTGAATTATCTCGCTTATTAGATTATGAAAGCTTAGTAATTTCCGGGGAATTTTCAAGAGCTTTAAGTGGTCAAAGAAAACCTTTTAGCAAGAAAAAAATAGCCGTAAAATTTGTTGTTGATAACGTTTTTTCTATGCCTTTTGGTAAATATTACGGCGAAACATATTTTGGTCCTCAAAACAAAAAGAATGTCGAGCAAATGATTCATAAAATGGTCAAAATATACGAGGACCGCCTAAAAGAAAACACCTGACTATCAAAACAAACAAAAGACAAAGCTATATTAAAACTTTCTAAAATCGGCGTTTATGTAGGCTACCCAGAAATTATTGAAGATTTTTATAAGGAATTTATTGTTCAAAAGTATAATGGCTATGATGATCTAATAACAAATGCCCTTAATTTCACAATGGCTGTTCAAAAAGCGAAATTTGCTGAATATGGTAAAAAGAAAGATATTAATCTTTGGTCAATGTCTCCGGCTATAATTAATGCTTATTATAACCCTTCAAGTAATAAAATAGTTTTCCCAGCAGGCATTTTACAATCTCCATTTTATAGTTCAAAACAATCCTCTTCTTCAAACTACGGTGGTATAGGGGCAGTTATTGCTCATGAAATATCACATGCCTTTGATAATAATGGGGCTAACTTTGATGAAGTAGGTAATATGGTAAATTGGTGAACCGAAGATGATAAAAAAGAATTTAACAAAAGAGCTGAAAAAATGGTTAAATTATTTGATAATAAAAAAACAGAAGTTGGTAAATGTGACGGAAGACTAACAGTATCCGAAAACATCGCAGATGCAGGTGGGTTATCATGTGCCCTTGAAGCAGCAAAAAGCGAAAAAGATTACAACCCAAAACATTTTTACATAAACTATGCTATCACCTGAAGATCTAAACAAAGACCTGAACTTCAAAAATTACTATTAGCTTCTGATGTTCATGCTCCTGCTATATTGAGAACAAACATTCAGGTACAAAACTCTGACGATTTTTATAAGACTTTTAAAATATCAGAGTCTGACCAAATGTTCCTAAGCCCGAAAAAAAGAGTAAAAATTTGATAATTAAAACCTCCTTCTTGTATTTTAAAAAAGAAGGAGGTTTTTTTAATGTAACAAAACAGATTGTTTTCTCCTTCGTTTTAAAAATAAAATTAATTGTAAAAAAATAAAAAGAGAAATTCAAAAAATAATTACTGATGCTATAAAAATAGCACTGTTCTTAAAAAAAGTAGAAGGTAAAATTTTAATAATTTCATCTTTTGAAGGTTCAAATATTCAATTTGTTTTACCAGCAAAAAATAATTCATGAAACTTACGGAAAGCAACATCATAATTACTAATTACCAACCCTATAACAATAATCAGCACCCCTAGTAAAATTGTCGAAGCAATAAAACAAGATTTAATAATTTTTATTCTTATTTTTGTAAATTTTGATATTAAAAAAACTAAAAGAATTGTAAATAAAGAAAAACCTAAAATAATAAAATCTATTAAAATCAGTCTTTTGACATCTGCGAAATGCGCCATCCCTAAAGATGAATAATCTAATTTCCCAGTCCCAAATTTCTTAAATAAGACTAAATAATCAAAAAGTTCGTTATATGCTAATTTAAGTTGATCATAATTTAGCTCACCATTATTAAATTTGATATTTTTGTAATCCAGATTAGATAAATGATAATAGTAAAAAGGTTTAATAACTATTGGCAACATAATCGAAAAACTTAAGATAAATAGCATAATACTTATTATCAAAAAAACATACAAAAAATATTTACATTTTTTTCACATTGCTTATATTAGTATAGCATTAATTAACAAAATGCTTTTTAAAAAAATAATTCTGTTTTTAGCAATAAAGTAACAAAGAATAGAAATGTTATTAAATAGCAAATAAAAAACAAAACAATTGACACTAAAAAAACTTTTTTTCTTTTAAAATTAAGGTTTTTTTATTTTTTTCGACTTATCGACATTTATTATCTTTATTATTAATTAAACAAAAGAATAAACATATATTTTTCTTTTTTATTTTAAATTATTTTCTAATAATTTTAATATAATTAAAATTCTATGAATATTAATTATTACAATGATACTATAGCAGCTATTTCTTCTGGCAATATTAATCAAGCGATATCAATTATAAGAATATCAGGACCTGAGGCAATAAGTATAATTAAAAAAATTTATACAGGAAAAATCGGAAAAGATAAAACAATAACTTATGGATTTATAATAGACCCAATAACTAACAAAAAAATAGATGAAGTATTAGTTAGTTTTTTTATCGGTAATAAAAACTATGTAGGAGAAGATACAATCGAAATAAATGCTCATGGTGGAATAATTGTTACGAATAAAATTTTAAATTTAATAATTTCAAATGGAGCAAGATTAGCAACTCGCGGTGAGTTTACAAGACGAGCATTTATAAATGGCAAAATTAGTCTTGAAAAAGCAGAAGCAATAAATTCTCTAATACATGCAAAAACTAATATACAAGCAGAAATTGCTATTAATCAATTTGAAGATAAAGATAATGAATTAATTAATAAATTAGAAGAACAACTAATTAATATTATTTCAATTATAGAAATAAACATTGACTACTCAGAATATAATGATATTGAGCAAATGGATAAAACAAAACTTTTAAAGTTAATAACAAATTTAAAACAATATATTGAAATAATAATAAAAAAATCAGAATTTGCAACTGATGTATATAATGGAATAAAAGTGGCTATCGTCGGAAGACCTAATACCGGGAAATCTTCAATTTTAAATTTATTATTAAATAAAGAAAAAGCAATTGTTACAGATATCGAAGGAACAACAAGAGATATTATTGAAGGCGATTATGAAATAAATGGAATTCCTTTTAAAATAATAGATACTGCAGGAATTAGAAAAACTCAAGATAAAATAGAATCAATCGGAATAGATCGTTCATTAAATGCAATTAAAGAAGCAAAAATTATTGTCCATTTATTTAACCCAGGTCAAAAAGAAAACAAAGAAGATGAATTAATAAAAGAAATGTCAAAAGGAAAAATATATATTCCAGTATTGAATAAAAGTGATTTATTAAATGATAAAGTTTCATCTGATTATATATTAACATCAGCAAAAAATAAAAATATTTGAGAATTAAAGAATAGTTTGGTAAAAAACTATTTAAATCTTGATTATAATGACAGGGAATTAATTTATAATACTAGAAGATTAGGTTTGTTAAAGCAATGCTATATTGAATTAAATAATGCGATTTTAAGCATGGATAAAGGTTTCGGCCCTGAGATTGTAATACTAGATATTAATAAAGCGTGGTCACTACTTAGAGAAATTTTAAACAAAGAGCATGATAACGAATCTCTATTGGATAATATGTTTAATAAATTTTGTTTAGGAAAGTAAAAAAAGGTGAAAAATGGGTTATAGTAGAAAAGTCGAACTAAAAGAAGGCCAAATATTGAAATGGGTTAAAAATGAATCAAAACCCTTTTATTTAGGCCTTTCATATGAAGGTTTAGGGATAATAAGAGATTTTAAAATTCCTATATTTGTTTATAATTTACTGCCTGATGAAGAAGTCGATATCGAAATAACATATTGCTCTAAAAAATGTTGTTTTGCAAAAGTAAAAAAATATAGAACTTGTTCATTATTGAGAGAAAAAATGGAACCTTCAAGAGTTTTATTATATGAAACAGGTTCTACTCCACTAGCTGGGATTAATTATGAAAACCAGTTAAAATTTAAACAATATATTATTAAGAATTTATTTGAAAGAAATTTAAATTACACAAAAGTTTTACCTATACTTGAATCAAATTGCCAATGGTTTTACCGCAATAAAATTTCGTTGCAAATAAAATATGATGAAAAAGGTCCAAAAATAGGTTTTTTTAAAAAATATAGCCATGATCTAGTTGAGCAAACAGAAATGGAACTTGCGGTTGTTGCAATTAGGGAATTTTATAAAAAAGTGCTAATTAGTCCAAAAACAGATTTTGAAAAAGATTTTAAAAATCTTATATTTCAGGTTAAACCATTTAAAATTACTTTAAGATCGCCAAAAAGCTCATTTTGTTGTATTGAAATAATTCTTCATATTAAGGAAGATTTAAGTCCTGAAAATATAAAATTATTTGAAGCCTTATTAAAGGACAATCTAAGCTATAAAGTAACTTTCTTTAATACAACTTCTAATAAGTGGATTAATTTGCTAAATCATAATGGTATAAAATATGAACTTGGAAAATTAGTGTTTAATGTTGTTAATGATACTTTTTATCAAATAAACGAAACAGTTATGAATAATATATATAAAAAGATAAGTGATTGAATACCTAGTAATGAATTGAACGTTTTGGATGCTTTTGGTGGAGTTGGTACAATCGCTTGCTTTATTGCGCATAAATGTCGTAAGGTTTATTCGGTTGAGATAAACAAAAAATCATCATTAATGGCTATTGAAAATATTAAAGAAAATAAAATTTCTAATATCGAAGTAATAAATGATGATGCAAATAAGTGGCTTATTTTAAATAAAGAAAAAATTGATCTAGTGATTTTTGATCCGCCTCGAGAAGGTTTAGATTCAGAAACTATTAAATCAATTAAGGATTCTGATATTAAGAAAATAATATATTTAAGTTGCGAGCCTAAAACATTAGTTCGTGATCTACAGAATATAACAAGTTTCGGATATGAATTAATAGAAGTACAGCCTTACGATATGTTTCCACAAACTCAACATATTGAAACTCTAGTTTTACTAGAAAAGAAATCTTAATAAAATTTAAATTTAAAAAAGTAAGTCAAAAACTTACTTTTCATCAATTATATATTCAGTAAAGTTTGATAAGTCTTCCATTTTAAAAACATGAAGCGAAACTAGTGATTTTTTAAATCAAGGAATAGTTTTTATATGTTGTAAGGCTTTTGTAATTTGTAATAAATTATTTATTGAACGCGAGAAATAAAAGCTGTTTGACAATCAGTGAAAACCATAGTGTCTTAAAATATCCCTTATTTCTTCATATGCTTGTTTATAATTTTCCTCGCCGACTCCATATTCTCTAATTAATAATTCTTTTTTTAGATAAAAAACAAGACCGTACATATATACCTCTATAATGTAAAAAATATATATTTAATTATACCACCATTACCCTTAAAAATATACCCTTAAAAAAGTAGTTACTTCTTATTAAATTTAAAAATTAATAAGAAAATTAAAAAACCTGATGAAACAAAAGACTTGAAAGTTTTATTGAATTCAAGTCTTTTTTATTTTTATTAATTTTTAAAAAAATATTAACGCAAAGTAAATCATAGAAATAGCTTCAATAAATATTGGTTTTTGTTACAAAAATATAGATAAGAATATATTTTTAATAATTGATTATTGACTTTAAAATCTTTTTAAAAAATGAATTGTTTTTATTTGTTATGTCTTACGTATCAAAATTGCATAAAAATGCAACATATATATATATATATATATATATATATAATATTACAATAAATATTTTTTATATTAAGGAGTAATAAGATGACAAAAAAATCTAAACTTTTTCTTTTAGGAACTTCATCTGCATTATTAGTTCCTATTATGACAATATCTTGCGCTACAAAAAAAGAACCAAATAAACCAAATAACCCATCAAATCCAGTTAATCCGCAAGATTCTCAAAAACCAAAAAAGACACCCCAAACACCTTCATCAATTGAACTGTTAGGTTTTGATAAAGAAGAATTAAATAAGCCTTCTATCGATAAATCGATTACAGAAGAAGATTTTAATAGACAAATAGGAAAACAAAATTCACAAAAACAAACGAATCCTTCAACAGATGATAAAAAACCTCATAAACCATCTATAAAGTTAGACGAGAATGCTTTCAAAAACATTGCTCCAGATATTATTTTTGATTATAATGAGCCTTCAAATGAACAAATTCAAAAGATAGTTAATAATTATTATAATCAATATCTATATCAAAAATATGACCCCTCAAAAGAGGAAAAAGGAATTAGATTTTCTTTTTCATTAGAAGGACAGGAATACATCTTTAATAAAGATATTAATGTCAAAAAGATTAAGGTAGACGAAAACAAACAAAAACATTTAAACTCATTAGCGGACGAGATAGTTTTTGCTTTGAAAAATAACAGTAAAACATATTTAAGTGAAAAATATAGTAAGGTTTTAATATCTTCATTTGAAAAACAAAAGCAAAAACAAATCCTAGATACTTTTGAAGAATATATAAATAAAGAATGACAAAAGATGAATAATATTTATGATGAGTCTTTATTTACGTCTAACGGTGTCGCTGCTAATGACATTAAAAATAGCATAAATAACTATTATAAACAAATTGATCCATCAAAAAGAACGATAAGACAATTATTACAAGACAAAAAAGATGTTAATAACTATTTTAGAACGTTAAACATTTTGCTATTTAGTTTTGCAGATCTTAAAGAATTTGGGGAAAAATTTCCACTTTTTCAACAAAATAAATTTATAACTAAGCAACAAATAAATGAAAGAAAAATCACCCACGGAGATTTTGACAAATTAATTCAATATCGTAAAAACGCTATTAAAAAATTAGGAGAAAAAATCACATATAAAACTTGGTTACAAAACCAAAATGATGCTTACTATACCTTGTCAACAAATTTAGATATTCATAAAATGCACGATTACAATATTGCATTAACACAATTGTGAACATTTATTGATGAATTAAAAAATGGTGCTAATCTAATAAAAATAGATAAAACAAAATTAGAAACAACCATGTACACTGAAGATCAAGTTATTGAAATGCTAAAAAAACCTGAAACAAAAAAACAAACAGAAGCTGCCTTTTATGCTCAATATAAAGATAAACATTTTACAAATATTTTTGACCCAAAAGAAAAAAATACAAGATGAGATAGAAATAAAAATTATATTTTGGAATTTAAGGCTTGAGTTCATAAATACAAAAACCAAACTAAACCAGGAATTTTTCTTTTAACCAAAATAACGTTTGACAATAAAGAAACAGATGAATTTTTAATAAAATATACATTTCTTCATCGAACAGGTGTTGGTCATCTTGGATTTCTAAAAACACCTAAAACGCAAAATAAAAATAAATAAAAATTATCTACGGTACCGAAAAATCAATATAAACTTGTTTTAGTTAAAAAACCACAAAAAGTTTAAGATTTAATTAGAAAACATAGGAAAAAGTAGACACCCTCATAGGAGGAATGTCTACTTTTTTATCTTGCTATTTTTGTACATAACAAATCTATATTGCATCTTTTTAATTGCTTTAATTTAATTCTTTTCAATTAATCTTGATGCTTCAGCTAAGTTTACGCTAAAGAAAGTTGTAACACCTCTTTTTTGCATTGTTGCACCATAAAGTTTATCCACCCTTTCCATTGTGCCTTGACGATGGGTGATAACGATAAATTGTGTTTTTTCTTTAAGATTTTGTAAGAATTCTGCAAAACGGATTACATTTGCTTCATCAAGTGCAGCTTCTACTTCATCTAATATACATAATGGCAATGGCTTTGCTTTTAATAGCGAGAACAATAGAGAAATTGCAATAAGTGCTTTCTCACCGCCAGAAAAAAGTTTTAAATTTTTGATAGATTTGCCAGGTGGCTGTGCCACAACATCAATTCCACTATCTAGAAGATTCTCTGGATCTGTGTATCTAATTTCTGCCATTCCACCACCGAACATTTTTGAGAAAACAAACTTTATTTCCTTATTCGCAAGATCAACGGTGTTGGTTATTCTTTCAATTATTATCTTATCCATTTCGCTAATAACTTCTTCAATTGTTGTTTTTGCTTCAACAATATCTTTTTCTTGCTTTTTGACTTCATCGTATCTATCCTCTGTTTCTTTGAGTTGTTCGATTGAGTCTAAACTTACATGGCCAAGATCTTTTATATCATTTTTTAAATCAGAAACAATTTTTCTTGCTATTTCGAAATCTAAATCTGCTATATAAAACTCTTTTGCTGTCTCAAAAAGCATATTATATTGTTCTGAAAGTCTTTGTTTTGCATAATTAATAGCTGCTTCTGATTTTGCTTTTTCTGCTATTTGGATAGCATTTTCACTAATGAGTTTATTTAAATCATTATTAGCCGCGCTTTGTTTTGCGTTTGCTTCTGCAAACTCTTTTTTAGCAACTTGTAATAATTCATTTTGAGAAGTTTTGTTTGTTAAAAGATGGCTTCTTTCAAGTACTAGTTTTTGAATTTCATATGCAATGTTAACAGTCTCTAACTCTTTTATTTTTTCTTTTGATATATTTTCATATTGAATTCTTAATTCATCAAATTTTGCCAAATCATCGTTTTGTATAAGCTCTTGTTTTGATAGATTAAGGCTTAAGTTTGAGAATAAACTAAGTAATTTTTGAATTTCTTGTTCTAGATCATTTAATTTTGTTTGTCGTTCAGAAATTATTTTTAATAGTTCTGGTTTCAGTGATTCAATCTTTTTTATTTGCTCATCAAGGCCAAATGCTGATATGTTGTCGCTTTTTTGCCCCCCACTTAAAACACCACCAACTCTAATTATGTCTCCTTCGAGAGTGACAACCATATAGCGTTTTTCAAGTAGCTGTGATAATCTATTAGCATTTTCAATATTATCCGCAATTAAGATATTGCCTAATAAAAATTTTCTTAAAATATCAAACTCACGTTCAGTATAAACCAACTCTGATGCAATACCTAAAAATCCTTTTTGAGTTTGGGCTACAACAATATGGTGTTCTGAAACGTATTTAGGATTTATGGACGCTAATGGAATGAAAGTTGCTCTACCACCATTATTTTCTTTTAGGAATTCAATAGCCTTAACAGCTGTTTCAGAATTATCAACAACTATATGTTGTAAGGCTCCTGCTAGAATTGTTTCAATAGCAAGGCCAAATTTAGCATCAACGCTTATAATTTCTGAAACTAGAGCCTTATATCCTTTAAATAAATGTGAGTTTTCAACAATATTTTTTGTCCCTTTTTGTAAATTGCTTTTGCTTTGCTTTACTTCATGAATATAATCTAATTTTGAATTTATTTTTTGTAGCTTTTCTTTGTCGTTATCCAGTTCTCTTTTAAGGTCATTTTTTTGAGCTGAAATATTTAAGATAGATTGATTAATGGTGTTGATTTTTTCTTTTTGTTGTTTAATAAAATTTTTAGAAAGTGAAATTTTTGTATTTAGGCTACTTAATTCGTCTTTTAGGGCTTCTCTTTTTTGCTCTACGTTTGCTTCAATACTTCCACTAATAAGCATTTCACGTTGTTTTGATTCCCTAGCAGATCTTATTTCTAAATCATTAATTTCTCTACTTATTTCATCAATGCGAGAAGTTAGATTAATAATCGCAGCATCGAGTTCGATCATAAGATCGTTTTTTTGCTTTGTTATATCATTGTAAAGTTTGATTTTTATTTCAAGATCCTCTTTTTTTTGACTATAAATCATTGAATTAGCGTTTAGTTCATCTAACTTTTCTGAATGAGCCATAAAATCGTGAACTAACAATGAGACTTCAACTTCTTTAAGTTGTTCGCTCATTATTTTATATTTCTTTGCTTTCTCAGCCTGTTTTTGTAATGGTTTTATTTGTTTTTCTAATTCCTGTACAACAATTGCTATTTGATCTAAGGCTTCTTGCGTTCTTTCTAATTTGCGCAATGCTTCTTGTTTTTTTGAGCGATACATCGATGTTCCAGATGCTTCCTCAAAAATTTCTCTTCTTCTTTCAGGTGTTGCCTCAGCGATATCAGAAATAGTTCCTTGCCCTATAATTGCTAATGATGATTTTGAAATGCCACTTTGCATAGCAATTTCTTTAATGTCCTTTTGTCTTGCTACTTCGCCATTTATATAGTACTCATTGGCACCTTTTCCTCTATTTAAGACACGAGAAATTGTAAAAAAATCATGGGGAATATTAGCGGCACGATCACGATTATCAAAAGTAAGTATGACTTCTGCGCGATTCATTTCCTTTTCTGTTTTTGAGCCCGCAAAAATTACGTCCTCCATATTATCACCACGTAAAACTTTTGAACTAGTTTCACCTAAAACTCATCTGATAGCATCATTAATGTTTGATTTACCTGAGCCATTTGGTCCAATAATTGCAACAACACCGCCGTCGAATTTTAATGTAACCTTATCAGCAAAGGATTTAAAACCATGTGATTCAACTTGAATTAATTTCATTATTTTCCTTTCCGTTTTTCAATGAAGACTTAAAAATAATAATATAAATTATTATAATAACTATTTTTAAAAAGGCTTAGCAAAAAATATTTTTTTCAATGTTGTTGTTATAAAAGCCATTTTTGATAATAAACTTATAATGAATTAATAAATTGTTTTCATTTTATTTTAAGCACGATTATTCATTTTACAATACAAGTTTGTTAGTAATTTTTATTAAAGTTTTAAGAGTAAAAATAAGAATAAAAATTAATCATTAAAACATATAAAATAACTTTTTAAAAGAAGTGTAAGTTTATTGTAAAAAGCCTTATAGTTAAATATTTTTTTAATTTTGATAAAATTAATAAAAATAAAGCTTTATTAGTATTGAGGTACCAATATGTCCAATAATAAAAAATGAAAAAATAAAAAAATTAACATTAATAACTATAGAACACTTGAGGTTCAAAAGCAAAGAAAAGCATTATCTAGCTCTTGAAAGATAGCTTTAACTGGTTTATTCCTAGTAGCAATTCCTTCATTTATTTTATTTATTTTGCTCGGCCGAGATGGATGGGCATTTGAAATAACAAAAAAAATGGAAAGATGGTCTATGCTTTTGCCTATTGCTATTGGTATTGTTATTATTCAAACTGCAGTTGTTTCTTTAATAGTTTTTAAATTTAAGGTTTATAGCAGTAGTTCATTCGTTTTTTTAGTTCCATTCGCAATTGCTATGGCTTCGTTCTTAGTTTCATCAGGCGTTGAAGAGTGGCCTTACAGAGTCATGCCAGCTGTTGGTCTTGCATTTTTATCGTTACCAATATTGCTTGTGTTTAAACATATTGAAAAAAAGAAAAAAGAAAAACAAAAATTACAGTTTGAACAAGAAGAAAGAGCAAAAAGAACATTACTAGACTAAATTAAGTTTAGTTTTTTATTTTATATCTAAATTAGTTTTAAATTAAGCCAAAATAAAATATTTACTTTCCAAGGAGATTATATGTATAAAAAAATTTCGCTAATTGATAAAGAAGTTGCAGAAATAATCAATAATGAAGCAAAGAGACAAACTGACCATATTGAATTAATTGCCTCAGAAAATTACGTTTCTGAGCAAGTACTAAATGCTGTTGGATCGTGTTTGACAAATAAATATGGTGAAGGATACCCTAATAAAAGATACTATGGAGGTTGCGAATTTATTGACCAAATTGAAACATTAGCACAGGAAAGGGCAAAAAAACTCTTTGGTACTAAATTTGCAAATGTTCAACCATATTCAGGATCAGTTGCTAACGCCGCTGTTTATATGGCCTTGTTAAAACCGGGCGATAGAGTATTAGGTCTTTCTCTTGATTCAGGAGGTCATTTGACTCATGGTTACAAAATCTCTTTTAGCGGAATTTTTTATGAATCATATACTTATTCGGTTGACGAAAATGGAGTAATAGACTTTGATGAAGTCTTAAAAATAGCTAAAAAGGTTAAACCTAAGATGATTATATGCGGATACTCAGCCTATTCGCAAATTGTAGAATTTGATAGATTTCGAGATATTGCAGATGAAGTAGGTGCATATTTATTTGCAGACATATCGCATATCTCGGGGTTAGTGATAGCAAAATTGCATCCATCACCAGTAGGTTATGCCGATGTGATTATGACAACAACTCATAAAACACTAAGAGGGACAAGAGGTGCAATTATTCTAACAAATGATGAAGAATTGGCTAAAAAGATTGATAAGGCAGTTTTTCCTGGTTGCCAAGGGGGAGCCTTGTTTCATCAAATTGCTGGTAAAGCTGTTTCTTTTTATGAAGCGCTTCAACCTGAATTTATTGATTATCAAAAACAGTTATTGATTAATTCAAAAGTTTTTTGTCAAACTTTTATGAATAAAGGGGCGAAAGTTATTTCTGGTTTAACAGCAAATCATCTTTTTATGATTGATGTTAAAAGTACATATGGTTTAACTGGCAAAGAAGCATCAAGAGTATTACAAGAATGCAATATCACCGTTAATAAGAATTCAATACCGAACGATACAGAAACACCATTAGTATCTAGTGGCATTAGATTGGGATCAGCCGCCATGACTTCTCGTGGTTTTGGCGAAGATGAATTTATCATTTTAGCTAACCTAATGGATAAGTTGTTAAGAGATCCAAATAATGAGAATTTAAAAACAGTTATTAAAAAAGAAGTAGCTAAACTAACTAATATGTTTCCAATAAAAAGAAGTTACATCAAAAATTAATGTTAGAGGTTTCAATGTTAGAAAAATTAGAAACAGATATTAAGAACTGAATTGGTTCAATTGCTGGTGTAGTTGATTTTAAGGCTTTGGATGAAACAAATATGGTTAATTTTGCTAATACTGGAATAGTTGTGGAAAAGATGCCGAAACAAAAAAACGGAATTTCTGTAACTATTGGATTAATAATTTTGATAAACTTAAATGCAAAAAACCTAGTGGAAGAAATATACCAAATCTTAACCTATAAACTAAAAAGCGAAAATATAAAATTATCAAAACTTTGTGTTTTTATAAAAGGAATAAGTAATGAAAAAAATTAACGGAAAACAATGGCTGGGCGCTATTTTGTCTGGTGCTTATAATTTAAGCAACAAACAAAATCTTATTAATGCATTGAATGTTTTCCCTGTGCCTGATGGTGATACAGGGTCGAATATGACATCAACAATTATTGCAGTTGAAAATATTAAGGCAGATGAATTTAGCAATATTTCTGATATTTCCAGTCAAATAGGTCAATCATTATTATTTTCCGCCAGAGGTAACTCTGGGGTAATTTTGAGCCAAATTTTTAAAGGTTTCGCAGTTGCTTTTAAGGATAAAAAAGAGATAAATTCTTATGATTTGGTAAAAGGGTTTGAGGAAGCTTATAAATACGCTTACAAAGCTGTTTTAAAACCTGTTGAGGGGACAATATTAACTGTTATCAGACAAACATCAGAAGGGTTGAAAGAAAAAATTCTTATTGATAGTGATATTACTGACGTTTCACGTGTCGCCGTGGAACTTGCTAGAATAAGTTGCGATCATACACCTGATCTATTACCGGTTTTAAAAGAAGTTGAGGTTACTGATTCAGGCGGTGAAGGTTTGTATGCTATTCTTGAGGGAATGCATTTATACTTTCAAGGTCAACCTATTACGCTTTTGGAAAAACAAACTGAGGTAAATAAATTTATATCTGATAATGAAGTTTTTGATGGTGAGTTTGGTTATTGCACCGAGTTTATTGTCGAATTAAAAAATAAGAAAAAATTCAAAAAGGATTTATTAATTTCGAAATTAGAGAAACATGGTAGTTCAATGGTTCTTGTGCAGGATGACTCATTTTTAAAGGTTCATATTCATGTCACTAGACCTGGTGATGTTTTAAATATTGCCAACAGCTTGGGACAATTTATAAAAATTAAGATTGAAAATATGACCTTGCAGGCTAATGATAGTAAAAGAAATAAAAATGATAATAATAGTAATGATCAATGTTGTGACGATAATCAACATGATTGCGGTCCAATAAAAAAGACCGCTGTAATCTCGTGCAATTCTGGAACTGGCATTATTGATCTTTTGAAAGAAAATGGTGTCTCGTATATTGTTGAAGGCGGGCAAACTAACAACCCATCAATAAATGACATTGTATCCGCTATTAACGCCGTAAGAGCTGAAACTATTTTTATTCTTCCAAATAATAAAAATATTATCCTCTCAGCCCAACAAGCCTCAACTATCGTGCAAGATAAAGAAATTATAGTAATTCCAACAAAATCGCAAGCCCAAACACTAAGCATTTTATTTAACTATAGTGAGGAAAATAGTGTTTCTGATAATCAACAACTAATGAATGATGCTCTTTTAAATATTCATTATGGTGAGGTTTCTCCTTCAATTAAAACTACTAAACTCAACGGTATTAAGGTTAAAGCCGGTGATTTTATGGCTATAAAAGAAGGAAAACTGAAAGATACAGATCCAACATTTAATGGTGCAGCAATAAAATTGCTTCATGAATTAATTACTCCCGAAACGCAATTAGTTAACATTTTTTATGGCCAAGATGTTACTGAGTCAGATATAGATGAATTACAAAATTATATTGAAATAAATTTTGATGTAGATATCGAAATACACAATGGTGGTCAAAGTATTTATCCTTATTTAATTTCAGCGGAATAGGAGAATTGAAATGAAAAAAATAGTTTTCGATGTAATGAATAATGATAATGGCTATAAAGAAGCAATCCAAGGCGCATTGGCCTTTATGAGTAAAAATAAGGATTATCAAATTGCCTTAGTTGGCGATAAAAAACTTATTGAAAAAGAAATTAAAAACAATACTTATTTAATAAAAAAAGAAGATTTTATAATTATTGATTCGCCCAATTTAGCAACCATCAATTCTTCGATAAGAGACGTTTTAAAAAAGCCATCATCAATGTTGGATGCTTTTAATTATTTAAATGAGAATGATTTTGATGCAATCTTGAGCAGCGGTGATAGCGGTTCTTTTATTTCATTAGCAACCCTAAAAACAAAAAGATTACCAAACGTTTTTAGACCTGCTTTTATGCCCATATTGCCTACAATGTCTGACCATTTTTCCCTGTTATTAGATGCCGGCGCAAATATTGATACACCAGCTCAATATATTAACAACTGAGCTATTGTAGCTAGTAAATATTTTGAATTAATTTTTAAAAAATTTAACCCAAGTATTGGATTGTTAAATGTTGGCACTGAAGAATATAAGGGTAGCCAAAATATCAAAAACGCTTACATGCTATTAAAGGAAAATAAGAAAATTAATTTTTATGGATTTATTGAGCCTAACGATGCTATTGCCGGAAAGGTTGATATTATTTTAGCTGAAGGACAACAAGGAAATATATTTCTAAAAACTCTTGAATCTTCATTTATTAATTTTGGGAAACTTCTCAAGAAAATAATTTATAAAAATATAAAAACAAAGATAGCGGGTCTTTTTTTAAAAAATGATTTGAAAAAATTTAAAGAAAAATTTGACTACCGAAATATTGGCGGCGCATATATAATTGGTTTAGAAAAAATTGTTGTTAAAGCTCACGGTGGTTCTGATGAATTAGCATTTGAAAACGCATTAAACCAAATTAAGCTTTTGCTAGAAAAGGAAGATTTTATAAAGAACCTTTCAAAGCAATTGGGGGATATTGAAAATAATGAAATTTAATGGTAGTGATTTAAAAATCCTAGATAATGTCTTGCCCTTTTTAAAACAATTAGGAGTAAAAACAAAAGAATTAAGTGATGAACATTTGTTTATTTTAATAACTGCATTTACACATAAATCTTTTACGAATGAACATAAGACAAGACCTCATAATGAATATCTTGAATTCATTGGAGATGGTGTATTACAATTTGTTGTAACAAGTTGAATTGCCAATAAATTTCCGCAATATGAGGCAGGTTTAGCAAGTAAATTAAGAAGTAGTATAGTAGATAAAAATAACCTTGCCAAAATTGTTGAAAAGTACTCATTATTTAAATGATTAAGATATGGTAATTCTGCATTTTCTAATGGAACTAATATCAAAACGAAATCTAATCTTTATGAAGCATTTATAGGTGCTATATATTTGGTTTATGGTATTGAGGGGGTAAAGAAAATTACTGACCTAACATTATGAGAATCATTTAATTTGCAATGTAACAAGACCCATGTGCATCCTAAAAGCGAGTTGCAAGAATTATTACAACAATTTAGTCATTCTAGAATTGAGTATGTTACCGAAATGCTTCCTAACAATGAATTTGGTTCTATTGTATTGCATGAATCTCAAAGATATGGCGAGGGTTATGGTAAATCTAAAAAAGAAGCTGAAACCAATGCTGCAATTAATGCGTTGAAAAAATTAAGAAGAAAATAAATAAAAACGTCTTTTATGTTGAATACATACAAGACGTTTTTTAATTATAATTAATGTTATTTTGTTAAAATAATTCAACTTGATTTGTATCATTTAAATTATCTAATATACCTAGCTTTTTTAGTTCGGAACAAATCTTAGAATTTACTTTTCCTCTCTGGCAAAGATCTTCGATAGATAAAAATTCTTGCTGATTTCGAGCATTAACTATTTGTTCTGCAACGGTATCACCTAGTCCATCAACAACAATAAATGGCGGTATTAAGGATTTGGTTTTTTCATCAACAATTCAATCCTTGGAATGAGATATTGATAAAGAAACGTTTTGAATTTTAAACCCTCGAGCATACATTTCCTTTGTTATTTCAAATGTGGTAATTAATGCTGACTCTTTTGTTGAAAGCGCATTACTTATATCGTTCTTTCTCTTTTTTAAATTCATTAGTTTTATATCAACGCTAGTATACCCTTTTGACATTGTTTCAATATCAATTGCATCTGGTCTTATTGAAAAATATGAAGCGTAAAATTGTAGAGGATAATAAAGTTTATACCAAGCAATTCTTCAGGCCATAATAACATAAGCCGTTGCATGAGCCTTAGGAAACATATACTCAATTTTTTTTAGTGAATTAATGTATCAGTCTGGAACATTATTTTTTATTAATAGTTCTTCTTGCTCTGCGGATAAGCCCTTACCCTTACGGACTTTTTCCATTATTTCAAAGGCTTTTAATGGCTCGATATTTTTTCTTATTAATTCTTGCATAATATCATCACGACAGCATACACAATCTTTTAATTTAAACCCTTTTTTGACTAACTCTTCAGCATTTCCGGCCCACACATTAGTTCCGTGACTTAGACCACTTAATAAGATTAAATCATTAAATGTGCGTGGTTGCGCTTCTCTTAACATGTTTCTAACAAAACCCGTTCCAAACTCTGGCAAACCATAAGCACCTGTAGTTTCACCATCAATCATTTTTGGATCGATTTTTAGTGATTCAGTTGTATAGAATAACTTCATAACTTCTGGGTCAGATTTTGGTATGTCTTTGGCATTTGTTTTTGTTAAATCTTCAAGCATTTTTATTGTTGTTGGATCATCATGACCTAGTAAATCAAGTTTTAAAACATTATCATGAATGGATTCAAAATTAAGGTGTGTAGTTTTTCATGAACTATTAACATCATTTGCAGGATAATTAACAGGTGTAAAGTCCTCAACATCAAATTCCTTGGGAATAATAATAATTCCTCCCGGGTGTTGTCCTGTTGTTCTTTTAACCCCGGCCGATTTATTTGCTAAGAAATCAAGAAAAGTTCTTGATCACGGCGTTTCACTTAATCGCACTTCTTCCATATATTTTCGGCAAAAACCATATGCGGTTTTTAAGGCAATTTTAGATATAGTTCCGGCCCTGAATGAATGATTTTCACCAAATAATTCCTTAACTAAATTGTGAATTTTTGGTTGATAATCACCACTGAAATTTAAATCAATGTCCGGAACTTTGTTAGCTTCAAAACCTAAAAAGGTTTCGAAAGGTATATTATGCCCATCTTTTGAGAGTTTTTTATTGCAATTTGGACAATTCTTATTAGGGAGATCCCATCCTGAATATATATTAGGATCATTATTTCATTCAAAATATTTGCATTCCAAACATAAATAATGTGGTTCAAGTGGATTAACTTCCGATATTTCTGATAGGTTAGCTACTATCGAGGAACCTACTGAGCCACGACTACCCACTTGATAACCATCTTCATTTGAACGTTTAACTAATTTATGGCTAATTCAATAAATTACTGAGTAACCATACTTAATAATAGGGTTTAACTCTTTTTCTATTCTTTCAATGATTATTGGATCAGGACTTTTTCCATATTTTTTATAAAGATTTTCATATACTAAATTACGCAATTTAGTTGGTGAATCATCAAAGGTTGGAACATATAATTTATCTTTAATAACTTGTATGTTCTCAATTTGATTAGCAATTTTTTTGGGATTATAAATAACAATATCTTTAATTAATTTTTCATCGCCTAAAAAAGCGAACTCATCTAACATTTGTCTAGTTGTTAGATATTGCAACTTTGGTTGTGTTTTTCTTTTTAATCAATGTACCCCACCACCAAGCGAAGGAGCGTTAATGTAAATGGCATGAATAGTTTTTTGAAAATCATAAACATATCTTGAGTCAGATGTTGCGACACACATTTTGTTAAGCTTTTTGCATTTTTCGATTAAGTCATGATATGCGAATTTAAGGTTTTCTCATGAGATAAGTTCCTCGCCCTCTACTAAATACACAAAAGATGAAATCGGTGGCAATTCAATATAATCAAAGTTAATGATTTCTTTTTCTATTGATTCATTTGTACCCAGGATTATTTTGTCCCACAATTTTGAGCGATGTGTCCCTGAACCAAACAAAATATTATTGTATTTTATTTTATCCTCAATGTAAAACTTTGGACCGTCATTATAATTTTTTGTTAGTGATGAAGATAGGATATTGAATAATTCTTTAAGTCCTCTTTGGTTTTTTGCTAATACTCTTATTTCGGAAGACATTATTCTGTTTGATCATTGTGTAGCATCAACATTTAACAGCTCGGATGCACTAAAGATGTTTTTTTCAATGGCTAATCTTGTGATCATTTTTAATCAGACTTGAGCCAAAGCATGAGCATCATAATCAGCCCTATGAGCGTCGCTAAATGTATAAATAACATTATGTCTCTTACATACATAATTCATTTTATGCCTTGCTTCACTTTTATCTAAAAAATATGAAACCCACAAGGAGTCAACACAAATTAGATTGCTTGTATCAAGACCTAATTGTCTAAATTTTTCCATACACATATTTATATCAAACGCAGCATTGTGCGCTACACCAATGCGCCCGTTTAAAATAGAATGGATTTTTTTAATTCCCTCTTCAGGGGATAGCCCCCCTTCTAAAAGTTGTTCATTTATTTTGGTTAGTTCTTTGATTTTTTGGCTTAGTGTCTTTTTTGTTTTGATAAAAAACTGAATTTTTTCTACTATTATGCCATTTTTAATTATTGTAGCTCCAAACTCAATAATATCGTCAAAGCGGCATGATAGTCCTGTAGTTTCGAGGTCAAAAACAACGTACTCAGCTTCTTTTAAATCAAAATCCTTAAATTTTTCATATCCTTTAAAAATTAAATTTTTCTTTGAAATTGTAGATAGTGTTGCTCCGTATATAGGTTTAATTCTTTTTTCTTTTTTTAAGGCATTATAGAAAGATGGGAAACTTTGTACATTATCTAAATCCGTAATTGCGATAAATTCATGGCCATATTTTATGGCAGCTTTTATATATTCATTAGGGGAAGAAATTCCGTCTTGAACACTCATGTGTGTTCTTGTGGCTAAATCTATTCTTTTTTCAACCTCATTATCTTCGGCTAATGAAGTTATTGGCTCTGTTTTGGTAAACGCTTGCGCACCGTATGCCATTATAACCTTAGCTTGTGTAAATTTGTCATCAGTTAGCATACCCGTTACATAAATCGTATCGCCTTCATTGATAGAAGGTTTTTCTTCTGATTCGTTTTGAATAAAAATGACAGAAATAGCTTCGTTATAATCTGAAATTTTTAATGTTAAAAGGCGTTTGTTATTTTTTAACGATTTCCATTCTAAAAAATAAATTTCCCCTTTTACAATAACTCTTAGTTCTTCAAATGTTGTTAAGGCGGTAGCAATATCCATTTCAACTAATTTAGCCTTAGGTTTTGCGTAATATTTTTGACCGTTACTATTTGTTGTATTTTTATCTGGATTTTTTTGCGAAAAACTTAATTCCTCTTTTTGCTGAATTGAGTAGGAGTTTATTAAATTGTTTATGGTTTTTTTCTTACTATTATTTGAATTATCAGCTAATTTATAAATAGGTTTAAGAAATTCAAATCCTATTTTTTCTAGTCCTTGAACAATTAGGTTATTATTTTGTTTGAATTTTTCATATGCAGTTTTTAATGGAATAAGAAAATTTATTTCATTGTCAGTCACTTCTATATGAGCCGAATTTATAAAACCAGAAATGTCATTCAATGATGGAAAACTTTTATCAATAACATATTTTAGATAGTCAGCAATGTTTTTTTTATCTAAAATAACATTTTGAATAATTAAATTAATGCGGCATTTTGGAAATCGAGACTCGACAGCTTTATGAAATTTCTTATATTCATTGATGTTAATATGTTGATCAAATTGTACATCAAAAACTCAGTTTTCAAATCCCTCTTTAATAGCGGGATGTACTAATAAAAGTTTAGCACCATCAAATTCATTAGATGGCTCAAATTTTACCTCTTTACATAGTTGTTTAAAATATTCATCCATCATATGAATTACCTCCAAATCTAATTGATAAATAATATTATTGAAGTCATGATTACAACAAATGAAGTTGAATCAAAACGATCCATAAAACCACCATGCCCTGGTATTAAATTTGAAAAATCTTTTATTCTATATAATCTTTTGACTAGCGAAAAAACAAGATCGCCTAGAATAGATATAAATGGTAAAAGGAATATGCCAGCTATCAATTGTTTTCAATTAGTAAAAATAGAAAATGTTTTGTTTTGTGTTATATGGCCTAAATACATTGTTATAAATACAAAAATCGATCCAAATATAAAACCTACAAAAGCGCCCTCTCATGACTTCTTTGGACTTATTTTAGGAGCCATCCCTCGCTTAATTAATTTTTTTCCAAATAAAGAACCCCCGACATAGGCCATCGTATCAGTGATAACTGGTATTATAATAATGGCGAAGACAAAATATAAATTTGCAGCGTTATATATAAACAAGCTTTTAAAAGCAAGTGGAATAAATCATGTTGAAAAAATAGCAATAAAATAAGAAAAAATAAAGTCTCTTTTTATGGTTTTAGTAATGAAAAGATTTACTAGGAATATGCAAGTTATAAAGAGAATTATTAGCAATAGCTGTAATGCTCTAAATTTAGATAGACTATCATATCCAAAAAAAATTGATTTTTTTATCTGTTTTGTCACTATCAATATATTTGAACCAGTTGTTTTTGCAAGACCTATAAAATTACTATGTTCTGGTTGCGCTGAGAACCAATCCAACGGAAAAGCCCAAACTAATACTGTTAAAATAGCTATAAGAATATTTTCCCATCTTTTTAAAATGTTATGAGAAAGAACCTCATAAGTTGCTCATGCAGAAATGATAGCAAAGAAGGAGAAGCCAATAACTTTTCCTGGTATTTTTCCAAAATATGTTATAAATAAAAAAGGCAATAAAATTAATGCTAAAATCATTGCTGACTTTATTCTTAGCTTAATATTTTTCATATTTAATAATTATAGACACTAACAGTTTATTAATGATGTAAAAAAAGTTTTATATTTATATTTTTTTATAGTAGATTTTGTAATAGATGATATTAAAGTTATAAATATATTTAATTACAAAATTAAAACACACCTTTTTAGTCCGAGAGATGAAATACAAAAAATTAAATATATTAATTTTATTAATTTGCAAATCAATAATATAACATCGGGTGGTTCTAAATCTATTTATGTTCCTTTAATCATATCAATCCTAAACAAATTAAACTTTTTTCCAAATGTTGATTTAAATGAAGAAAATCTTATTATTTTGTCTAAAGTACTATACAAAATTGAAAAGTTTGACACATTATGGGAACTTGATTTTAAAGGACAATCCCTAAGTACATCAATAATTAATAAAACAAATAAATTGTTATTCAAAGATAATAAGCCTGTAGATGTTGAATTTGCTAATCAAATTTATAAAGAACTTATTAAGATGCTATCATTAAATGATGAAGACGATAAAAATATTAAATTATTGCGCGAACATCTTAATAATAAATTTAATTATGAAATAACTGATGAGAATTCATCATTTAAACCAGTGTCAAATAAACTGTATAAATTAATTATTGCACGTGTATTTAGCGGTTTCAAAAATAAGCGCGAACAGCCGTTTTGATATGAAAAGTTTAGAAGTGAAGATGAACGTCAAAATGATTTAAGCTATTTAAATTTAAGTTATGAACACATATTGCCGCAAACCCCCTCGCCAGAAGATTGCAAAGATTTAAAAAATATGAATATCGATTTTAATACAGACTATATGACATTAGTTTACAAGATTGGTAATGGTGATTTAATGTTTAAGCCGGATAACTCAAGATTAAGTAATGAAATGGTTAAAGATCCAAGTAAATATAATATGGTATCAAAAACAAATTTTGCATTAAACACACCAATAATGTCCTTGCTACCTGATAAAGAAGGCAATTTTACTAAAATATCTTTTAGCCCAATAGTTGGAGAACCTATTAAATGTCTTGAGGATTTTAAAAATCGAAAGAAATCTATTGATGAACGTACAAATCAAATTATTGAAGCTTATATTTATATTATGTTTAGCGATAAAGCAAATAAATTAAAGTAATATTAATAGAAAATGCACTATATAAAACATTAATTGTAAACAAAACAAAAATATCTATAGTCCCTAAGATGAAGTATCTAGAGATTCCCAGATATTTTTGAAGAAAGAAGAGATTCTAAATATCACTATGGGCTTAAAAGTTGACAAAAAAACATCAATGAACTAATTGCTTTTTTTAATTTTCTAACTGAAATTAGAAAGCTAATTTATATAACAAATGTCATCGAAAATTTAAATAGAAATATTAGAAAAATATCAAGAAACAAAACTTCATTTCCTACTGATGGCTCTTTAATAAAGATAGTTTATTTTGCAATCCAAAATCAGTTAGAAAAATGAAATAAAGTTGTTTTTAATTGAGGACCTGTTTTTGTATAATAAATTTACATTTGTGTAATTGCTAATCTCAAATCACTTACTAAAAAGTAAGCTAGAGATTAACTTACACATTTTTTTACACTACCTTTAGAATTTTGCACAACGATTCTTTATTAAAAGAGGCAATTTGTTAAAAACCGTTTGTAAATTTATTAATAATTTAGGTTTAATTATTCTTTCTTTATTTTTTATAATTAAAAGACCTTTCTTAATAAAATTTCTTAAGAAAGGTCTAATAGATTTACACAAAACTTTTTTAGTTTTAATGAGATGCATTAATCTTTTATTATAGTTTTGCCTTTTTGCACAAGTATACTTCTTATAAATTTACTTATTTTTTTATTCTCAGTAATTCCGATGAACTATTTTGATTTTATTAAATTGTCATTAAATCTTTTTCTTTTATTTTAGTTAGTGAATTTATGTTTTCAATTGATTTGTCTATCTCTTTTTGGATTTGGTCCAAATAATTCTTTTGTAGATCTTCTGACAGTTCTTTATCTGCTTTGATGTGTTTATTAATATCCTGGCGGATTTGTCTTATCCCCACCTTTGCTTGTTCAGCGATTTGATTTAATAACTTAGTCATTTCCATACGTTTTTCTGTTGTCATTTGCGGATAAATCAATCTTAATTGATGTCCCATATTAATAATAGTAATATTTAGTTTTTGGTCTATAAGAGTTTTTTCAACTATTTTTAGAATTGCCATATCATAAGGTTTAACTAATAATTCTAATGGTCCATTTGAACTTATTGAAGCTAATTCATCTAAATTCATTCACGATTCATAGTAATTAATTTTAATTTTATTAATCAAAGCGGGGTTTGCTTTTCCGACAGCAACTTTTAATGATTGCACTTCAAAATTGTCGATTGTTTTTTTAATATTCTTTTTTAAATCTTCTATATAAAAACTTAACTCCATAATTCCTCTATTTTTTATTAGCAATGATTGTATTTGGTATCTTATTTTCAATAGCTCTTAATAATGCTTCATTTTCATTAATATCAAAAACTATTATATCAATATTATTTTCTTTTGCCATTGATGCAGCGGTTTGATCAATAACCTTCAGGTCTTTTTCAAGCAATTCATCATAAGTTAATGTATTGAATTTAATTGCATTTTTATTGAATTTAGGGTCACTATCATACACACCATCAATATTGTTTTTACCCATTAATATTGCATCAGCTTCTATTTCGGAAGCATATAATGTTGAAGCGGTGTCTGTTGTAAAAAAAGGTCTACCAGTTCCGCCAGCAAAAATTACTACCTCGCCACTTTTTAGGTATTTTTTAGCCTTTTCATTTATATAAACCTCGCAAACCTTGGGATCTAGTGTTAATGAAGATAATACTCTAGTTTGTAGTCCGTTATGTTCAAAACCTGATTGTAAGGCAAGTGCATTCATAGTCGTTGCTAGCATACCAATGTAATCAGCTCTAACTCTTTGAATACCATTTTTCGCAGCGCTTGTTCCCCTTCAAAAATTACCGCCGCCAACAACAATTGCAACCTCGACATTATTGGCAATAATAACTTTAAGTTGTTTAGCAAATTTTTCAACTAGCTCATAGTCAATAGCTAAATGTTTTTCTTTATTTGCTAATCCTTCTCCTGAAAGTTTTATTAAAACCCTTTTATATTTATAAGACATTAAATAACTCCTCTAAAAAGTTTTACTATTTTTAAAATTATATATTTTTTAAAATTAATATAACTATTTTAACTCAACAAAATAAGTACTTTTAACCCAGTTTCTTATCAAGCAATATAAGTTTTTGCCTTGCTTTTTTAACAGCATCAAATGCGCCCGGTCTTGACATTGCCAACTCATCAGCAATTTCAGTAAAAGATAAATCTTCAATTAAATGGAGATATAGGGCTTGCTTTTGTGATTGTGGTAATAATTGCCCATATTTATCAAACAATTTAATAATTTTTTCTCTTTCTTCAATATCTTCCATTATTCATTTATACCCTTCATTAAACCATAAATATATGAATCAAGATCAAATTCGGCTAAATCGTCTATCCCTTCCCCTAAGCCTATGAATTTTACGGCTAGATCAATTTCATCTTTAATTGTTAATACAATCCCCCCCTTTGAGGTTCCGTCCATTTTTGTCAAAATAATTCCAGTTAGATTTGTCGCTTCGCCAAAAGCTTTTGCTTGTGAAATACCGTTTTGGCCAGTTGTAGCATCTAAAACTAATAAACTTTCATGAGGAGCGCCTGGTATTTTGGATTGCAGTACTTTATTAATTTTAGCTAATTCATGCATAAGGTTAATTTTGTTTTGCAATCTTCCTGCAGTATCAATTATTAGAACATCATAATTATCGTTTTTAACTTTATCAATTGCGCGATAAACAACTGCCGCAGGATCTGTTTCATTGTTAAGCGGTTTTACTATATCTGCGCCAACTTTATTAGCCCATATTTCTAACTGTTCAACGGCTGCAGCTCTAAATGTATCCGCAGCAGCAATTAAAACTTTTTTTTGTTCTTGAATTAACTTGTGAGCGATTTTAGATATTGAAGTAGTTTTACCAGAGCCATTAACACCAACAACCAAAATTACATTAATTCGGTTGTCTTGAACATTAAGACTTGTATCAATAATTGAATTAGAGGCATAGAAAGTGAATAATTTGTCTGCAATAATTTCATTAATCAATTTAGGGTCTTGAATGTTTTCGTTTTTAACTTCTTTTTTACATTCATTAATTATTATTTGAACTAATTTTATTGAAATATCTGACATAATAAGTAATTCTTCGAGTTCATCAAAGAAATTATCATCAATTTTATTATGCCTATTTTGTATTTGTTTAATGCTTTCAATGAATGAGGAATTTGATTTAGATAAACCTGCTATGTAATTTTCTAATTTATTTTTTTTGTTTAATTCTTTTGCAAGATTTTTCTTTTCCTTACTTTCTATTTTAGCTTGTTTTTTTGCAATTCTTTCCTCTTTTGTTCCAAAAAGTTTATCTTTTAGTTTTGACCAGAAACCCATAATTTCTCCTATATGTTTTGATATGATTTTATCTATATATTTTATTATAAAAATTATAATTATGTTTTTAGTAAAATTAATAGATAAACTATGAATATTAAAGCAATTGAAAACGACAAGTATTTTAAACAAAAATATAACTTCAAATATCTTTTAAGGTTATCTTTTCCCATTTTTATTCAGACATTATTTTTTGCCACAGTCACCATTGCGGGATCATTAGCTGTCAGTTTTTATAATCGTGTTTATCATGCTGATGGGTCTTACAATGGCTATTATTTTTATACTTTTGCAAAGATATTTGTTGTATATAAAATAATAACTTTCTTACCCTTATTATTCCAACTTGGTGTTTTAGTTGTAGCATCCAATCTTTATGGTCAAGGAAAGCAAAAAGAAATTGCAAAACTTCTTTGATCAGCTTTTTATTTATCACTAATTTTGAATGGCGTAATATATTTAATTGTATTTTTTAGTGCTCCTAAACTTTTATCACTTTCAGGTGCTAAAAATACTTTTATTATTGGTTGAAAAAAGGAAGTTGACTATAACAATTTTATAAGTAATTTAAAGAAATCTAACTTAAAATTAGAGCAGGTTTATCAACTTGATTTAAATCATAAAATATTTGTTGGTGGATTTGCTGATGGGATCAATTATATTCCAACTAATGTTGAAGTAGAAGTTAAAAATGAACATAGTTTTGCTATAAAATTTTTAAGAATTGGTACTATTGATATTTTTATAACTTCCATTGCCTTTATAATGAATTCTTCATTGCAAGCAATAAAGAAAAATAAACTTGCTATAATTGGCGTAATTGTTGGAACAATTGTTAGAACAATTTGAATTTTTATGATTCTATTTGTAATAAAAAATGCATTCCTAGCCTCACTTGAAATTATCATAGGTTCATTAATTAATATTGTGATATCTAGTATCTTAGTGAAAAAATATGTTGTCAAGAATCATAAAATTAAGTTTAAAGAAACATGGAATAATAAATATATTAAGGAAATTCTTAAAATTGGTTTCCCGATCTCACTAGAAACAGGGATTTGATTTGTTTCGCAATATTTATTATCCAAGGCTATTCCGGACGCTAAATTAAATGATAGGTTTATTGGTCTTTGAAGGGCTCTGAATAATATCTATGATTTATTCGCTGCTTATTTGCTAGCGTTAAGTTATGTTACCTCATCTGTTGTGGCAACACAAATCGGAAAAAATAAACTTGATAAGGCTAAAAAAATTGGTAATTTGGCTTATAAAACTGGTTTTATAGTTCAGCTATTATTCGGCATTTTGGGAATTATTTTAACTTACCCCTTGTTTAAAATATATTCAATAGAGACAAAATTAATAAACCAATATTGTTACATTTTAATGAGCGTTTTTGCAATTAAATCATTGATGGATGTAGGGCCATTAACAACATTAAGATCTTTGTGGGGAGCCAATGATGTTTGAATGCCTAATTTAATTTCTATATTCACAATGATTGGATTACAAACTAGTTTTGTATATATTCTAATTCTTTTTGGAAGCAATAATATAAGTCAAGAAATATTTTTAATAAGTTTAAGTTCTATTGCAATAATTGATCCACTATTTAGGACTTTATTATATTTGTTACGCTGAAATACAGATGCCTGGAAGAAATTTGCAAAAAAACTTTAAAGCAGCAAATATCTAAAATTAAATTATTGATTTTTTAAAAAAAGAATTATTATGTTATGTTCATAGTATAAAATAAGCGTTAATATAATGGCGATGCACTATTTTTTTAAAAATATATAATGTGCAAATGTTATTTTTCGTGGATATTTCCTCACCTTTTTGGGGAACAGCATAATATATGTGCCTTCTTTGTTATGCGATAGATAATAGAGATTAATGAATAATTTTTAAGAATTAATAGGCAAATAAAGCAAGGATATTTTTATATTGTTTCTTAATGTTTAATTACGAAATCATATCGTTTAATAAAACAATCTTTAAGATTAAAAATTTTAATGCTTATGATCAAATAAATCAAATATTTAATAAAGTTATTCCTAATTAATTTTGGATAATTAGGTTTTAGCTTAAAATCAGAATAATTAAATAGTTTTTAATCCAAAAAAACAAAAAAATAAATAAAAAAATCAGCCATTTAGCTGATCAAAAATTATTTGATTGAATAGTGAAGATCATTGTTTTCTTTAAGCGCGTTAGTTAGTTGTTTTTTAACAGCATCATTTTCAATGGTTAATTCTACGCTATGAGCATCACTATTTTTTCCAAAGAAGAAAAACATTTTTTCTGAAACACGAGTAACATTTTTTGGTAAGTTAAGCATTGTAAATTCATTTAGCGCCAATGCCGAGTCTTCAATAGTGTTGATGTTCTTTAAATTTATTTGAGTTAATTTATTTTTAGCGAGAACACCAAAACTTAGTTTTTTTAGTCTTGTCGCGGCTTCGATATTGATTGAAGTTATTTGATTGTTATAGAATGCTTTTTCATTTATTTCTGCAATTGATGATGGTAGTTCTACTTTAGTTAATCTGTTGTTTGCAAAAGCTTCCTCTTCAATTTTTGTTAGGTTATTTGAAGAAATATCAAATTGAATTTCTTTTAATCCTAAATTGGCAAAAGCACCTTTTTCAATAATTTCTAAACTGCTAGGAAGAATAATTTTTTCTATATTAATCTCATTTTTTTTAATATCAAAGATTCCTGGTGCAGCAAGAAATTCAGGAGCTGCATGCGATTGTTCATTAGTGTTTAAAAACAAACCATGCAATGAATTTCCTGAGAAGGCTCCAGCTGGAATAACCTTTAGATTAGTTTTGCTTAAATCTAGTGTTTTAGTATCTTTTTTATAGTTTTCTCTACCAGCCGTTCCTAAAACGAAGGCTTTCGCAAAATCATTCAATGATTCGCCTCTCGAACACGAAACAACAAGAGCAGTAGAGATGCAAGGAACAGAAATACTTGTTAATGTTAATAATATTTTTTTTGCTATCTTCATAATTAACTAATTGTATCATAATTTTATATAGAAGGGATGTTTCTGATAGATAAATATGCTTAGTATATAATTTAAATTATGAAGAATTTTAAACTTGTTTCTGACTATAAGCCATCTGGCGACCAACCCCAAGCAATTGATAAATTAATTCAGGGGTTAAAAGAGGGCAAAAAACATCAAGTTTTATTAGGCGTTACAGGGTCTGGTAAAACATTCACCTTGGCCAATGTTATTCAAAATAGCAATAGACCCGCTTTAGTGATTAGTCATAATAAAACTTTAGCTAGCCAATTATATAACGAACTTAAAGAACTATTTCCCGAAAATAAAGTTGAGTACTTTGTTTCATATTTTGATTATTATCGTCCTGAATCTTATTTGCCTAAAGATAATTTGTTTATTGAAAAGTCATCTACAATTAATAAGGAAATTGAATCAATGAGAATTTCAGCTTTTAATTCATTACTCAATAGAAGGGACACTATTGTTGTCGCATCTGTTGCAGCAATTTATGGCGCTTTTAATCCACATGAGTACAAGAAATATTTATTAAATATTTATGTCGGAATGGGCATAAGCATCAAGGAAATAAAATATTCATTAGTACAAATGGGTTATCAAAATAAAAAGATCTATCCTGATATTGAATTTGGTGAATTTTCTGCATATGGTTCTGTCTTAACAATATGCCCTGGTTATAAGCATAATGGCCAAATAAGAATAGAAGTTAATGAAAATAATATAATTGAGAGTATTAAAATAATTAATTCTATAACTAAGGATGTTATTGAAATTATTAGCAGTACTACCATTTTTCCATGTACCACTTATATCATGAATAAAGATTGAATTCAAATGATATCTGCAGAGATTAAAGATGAATTATCTAGCCAGCTAGATTTTTTCAAATCGAATAATAAACTCCTTGAGTATGAAAGGCTAAATGAGCGTATTAATGCTGACATTGCTTCTATTGAAGATTTTGGTTATACAAAAGGCATGGAAAATTATGCAAGATATCTTGATCGTAGACTGCCGGGCCAAAAACCTTATACAATGTTTGATTATTTGCCAAAGGATGCTGTGATTTACATCGATGAAAGTCACTTATTATTACCGCAATTGGAAGGAATGTATCTCGGTGATAAATCGAGAAAAGATACTCTTGTTGAATATGGTTACCGTTTACCATCTGCTCTTGATAATAGGCCATTAAAATATGAAGAATTTTTTGAGTATGATTTTCCTCGCATTTATATGTCTGCAACACCAAGCAAAAAAAGAGAAATTGAATATGCTAATGGTGAGGTTATTACACAGATTATTAGGCCAACTGGGCTGTTGGATCCAGAAATTGAGATTATGCTTAAAGAGAATCAACAAGCCAAAATATATGATTTACTAAAATCACAGATTCAAAGAAACGAAAGAACATTAATATTAACCTTGACAAAAGAAAGCGCAGAAGAATTTTCGGATTTTTTAAAAGAAAAAAAATTTAAATCAGCTTACATTCATCATGAATTAGAAATTTTTGAAAGAAATGCTATTCTAGCGGGTCTTCGCATGGGAAAGTTCGACGTTGTAATAGGAATTAATTTATTGAAAGAGGGCATTGATTTACCTGAAGTTAGTTTAATTATTGTTTTGGATGCCGATTTAAACGGATTTTCAAGAGATACATCCTCACTTATTCAAATTGTTGGTAGAGCCGCAAGAAACGACCATGGAAAAGTAGTTTTCTTTGCTGATAAAGTTTCTGAAGCAATGAAAGAAACTATAGATGATAATTTAAAAAAGAGAGAAATTCAAATAAAGTTTAACAAAGAACACAATATTATTCCAAAAACAGTTATTAAACCGATTCCCAAAATTAATGTTGATCTTATTTTAAATTCTAAATTTGGTAATGATTATAAATTAAAGGCTAAAAAGTCATACATTAATGAATTAATTAGAGAGATGCAGCTAGCTTCAAAGAAATGAGATTTTGCAAAAGCTCAGGAAATAAAGGATTTGTTATTTGAATTAGGTTATGATTTTGATAAAAAATAGCTTAAATTAAAAACAAAAATTTATAATTTTATTTTTTTAAAATTTTATAGTAAATATTGCAAATTTAAAAGAGGGCAAACCTAAACTATATATCTCCTAGATGATATTTTTTATAAAGTAGTAAAATTTATATTATGAAAAATAAAAGCAAAAAGATGAAAATATTATTATCACTATGTGCATCACCACTTGTGTTGTTGCCATTGATTGCTGCAAGTTGCGGTAATAAAAATAATAATGATGTTGATCATAGCAAAAAGCCAGAAGAAAAGGAAAGCCAAGAAAAAGATAATGGAAATAATGACCAGGACTTAAAACAAAATCCTGAAAAAGAAAAAAAAGAAGAAGGAAATAAGGATACAAAGGACCCTGGCCAAGATAAGGGCGACGATAATAAAGAACAAAATAATGGATCAAGTGATTCTTCATCTACTCCACTACCAAAGAATCCTGGTGAAACTGAGCATAATAAAGATGATGAAAAGAAGGACAAAGAACCTTTGCAACCTGATCCAAGTGGCGACAATAAAGTTAAATATGGGCATTGAAATATTTTAAATTTCACAGGTGATTTAACAAAACAAGAAAAGAAAACCAAAAGAATTGCTTATCTAGCAAAACAAGAAAATTTTGATGTTTTGGGCCTAACTGAGGTTGATAATGCCGATGGTGTTAAAAATATTGTTGATGAAATGAATAAATTATCAAGTTCAAATATGTATGCATACATAGCTTCAAAAAAATTGAAAGGCGATAAATTTGGGGCTAAAGTTGCAGAGCATGTAGCAGTTATATATAACACAAAAGAAATGGAACCAGAAGCATTCTCAAATGGTGAAATTGGTTATAGTTATACACAAGAATTTACTATTAGTTCTAGCAGTGAAAAGGCTCAATATGCAAGACCTCCCTATGGTATAAAATTTAAATATAAATTAAAACCAGATGTTAAACTAACTTTTGTATTCGATCATTTTGACGCTCCAGGAGCTTCTAAGTCAAATAGAGCAATCGGTGAAAAAACAAATAAAGGGGTTGGAACATTCGAATATAGAGAGGGCCAACAACTAGTTAATGTATTAGATTATTTTGATTCAATAGATGGACCTCAAAGCAATATTTTCTTTGGCGGAGACACTAATATAAAACACGGAAAACAATCATTCGTTTTTAGTACACTTGAAGGAAAATATAAGTCTGTGTTTGGTGACACTGAAAAATTCAGCACATCACTTGGTACAAGCAAAAGATTCTCAGAACCATATGATAAACTTTTTTATAAAACCGATTATAAACTTGAAGAATCTGGCATCTTTGATATTTATAAAACAAAAGAGGATAGCAAACTTGTTGAAGAATTAACAAAATTGGGAATTGAAATTGGTCAAGATGAAAAAATTCGAAACGGTTCTGTGCTTTCGGATCATACTTATGTGTGGGCTGAGTTCCTAATTAAATAAAGCGTAGACCGCTTTATTTTTTTTAATTTCTTATAGAAATAAAAAAAGTTGCTAAAATTATTTTAATTAAATTCTTATAAGATTTCAATGAATAATTTTGATATGGGGGAATATGAACAAAATAAATTTTTTTGCACTAGGTGGATTGGATGAAAATGGTAAAAACTCTTATGTTTTGGAGATTAATGAAAAACTTTTTATTATTAATTCAGGAACTAAGGTGCCAATAAATTCGCATAACGGGATTGATACTTTAATTTGCAATTATGATTACCTTGTGAAGAGAGAAAAAGATATTGTTGGAGTGTTTATAACCGACGTTAAAAATGAATCATTTTCTGCTATTCCTTGATTATTAATGAGAATTTCCAACCTAAAAATTTATACAAGTCCATTTAATCGTATTGTTATTATGGATAGAATTTCAAAATACAATATCAATAATCATAGTTATGATGTAAAAACAATTAGCATGCCTATTGAATTTAATGATGTAGTTGTTACTCCTTTTGATCTAGCTGGTGGATTGATTGGACAAATAGGTTTTAACTTCGAATATAAGGATGGAAATATTCTCTTTATGGCAAATTTTGTTGATGGAGACTTGGGTCCTTATGGAAAAACTGATGTTCCTAAAATTAGACAAATTATCAATAATGGAAAGAAATTACAGTTACTAATCTTAGATTCCGGGCATTCGAATTACCCTGGAAGAAGTATAGATAAACTTTGAATTTCAAAAAAAATTGAATATAAATTCAAGGAAACCCCTAATAACAAAAGAATAATAGTTGGTTTGTATGATGAAGATATGATAACAGCACACGAAGTTTTAGTTCTAGCCAAAAGATATAATCGTCCTGTTGTTACATATGGAAGAAATTATTCACAATTTATTAATTTAGTATCAAAAATTAATCCAGATCTTCAATTACCAGAATTCATTGATTATCGTGTTGCTAATGAAACAAAGAATGCGGTAATTCTTGTTACTGGCGCTATTGAAAGGCTATATTTAAGATTCATTAGAATCGCATCAAATAATGACGTTTATTTAAAACTTAGATCTGATGATGCAGTAATAATAATTGCGCCTCCTGTAAATGGCCTTGAAGTTAATTATGCATTGACATTAGATGAAATAGCAAGAAACACACCAAATTTAATTGAATTAAGCTCAGATCAATATTATTCATGTAATCCTGCTAAAGAAGATATATATAATATAATCAAAACATTAAAACCAAAATATTTTATTCCTATACAAGGACTTTATCGTTATTTAGTGGTTGCATCTCATGTAGCGCGTGATGCAGGGATGAATTTTGGCAATTGTATAATTTTACAAAATGGTAAAGTGGCAGAATTTTTAAACAATGAGCTTATATCCCAAAAACATTCTATTAAATCTGTTGGGGATACAATTATCGACGGTTTTGGCGTTGGCGATATTTCTCAGGAAGTAATTAATGAACGCGAAAATCTTTCGAGAGACGGAGTTATTGCAATAAGCACTTTAGTTGATTATAAAACCAAACAACCAATTGGCCAACTTCATATTTCTTCTTATGGTATAATCACTAAAGACAATAAAGAAACTATTACTTTAATTGTTAATGACATGGTTTCTAAAGAATTTAAGGATAAAAAGGCTAATGATATTGATTTAAAAGAAATACAGGAAAAATTACGGAAAAGTATAAAAAGAAAAATATTTAAGGTGCTATCAAAAGAACCAATGATTGTTATAACTTTATATGAAATTTAGAGGATAATATGGCATCAGAAGCAAATATTGAAAATGATACAAAACAAGAGCAAATTCCTAAAAAAATAAAAAGAAAAAAGACATATTTTTGATCCAAAGACAAACCTTTTATTTGGACTATGATATGTTTTATAGTTGTGTTTTTTACTGTTGTATCTTTTTTAAATGTTAAGGGTTTGACGACAATACATACATACACTTTTGGAATGTTTTTTGGTTTATTTTCTCCTATTTTTTTTCTATATTTGTTTTTTTTAGCAATTAAGAATATCTTTAAAATGAAAAACACATATTCTGTTGGTGTTTTCCATTTTAGCTTATGGCGGCTTTTGTTTATTTTTATTGCGCTAATTTTATTGGGCACATCAATTTATTATGCTAAATTGAAGCCGGCACCATATAACTCTAAAAATGCTTTTTTAGCAATATTTGATAAATGGTATTCTGATTTTAAGAATGAACAAAATTTATGATTGCCAAATAAATGAAATGCAGGTTTAATTAATTCATTTATATATGTGGCGATGGCTTTTCCTGGTAATAAGATTGGAATCGTTTTATCGTTTATCATTCCTATCATTATTTTGGTAATTAGCTTATGTTTCTTTTTTATTAGTGATTTAAAATTGAAGAAAATATCACTAAGAAATAAAAAGCTAAAAAGAGATATGGAAGTAAATAATCTTAATGTTAACTTAGATAAGAAAGATATTTTTTCTGAAGATAATGCCACCAGGGAGACAATACTGATTGATGATACATCAATAGTGCAAAGTCAAGAAGTATACATTCTTGATGATAGCGCCTTAAGTGATTCGAGAGAGGTAACTGCTGATAGTATATGTATAATTCCAGATGAACCTGATTTTAGCACGCAGGAATTTGAAGCATCAATGTATGATGATCAAAATCGAGAAAATATTACTAATGGCTTAATTGATGAGCAAAACATTAGTACTCTAAATTCTGGCGATTTGGATATTAATCCGGCGGGCCTAAAAAAAATTGATGAGCAACAAAAAATATTGATTGATAAACAAGAAGAATCTGTTGTTTTAAAAAATGAGGAAGTTAATAAAAAAGAAAATATTTTTGATCAGGATGATCTAGGCATTGAAAAAAAGAAAGATTTTAAAATTAATAGTGCTATTAATAATAAGAAGCAATATGAAAAGCCAAAACAAAACTTTACTTTGATAAAAGATAAAGAAGATCTATTTTAAGGAATAATTAAGATATGAATGCAAGTACTTTGGAACAAAACAAATTCAAGAAAATAGACTGAAATAAAATTTTTTCCAACCAGATTAATACTTTATACGAACCATTAGCATTTAATATTAAGCCAGCTCTTGATAAAATTTTTGAGGAAGAAGTCTATAAAAATAATGAAAACGAAGTTAAAATTGTTGATGAAAATATTAATAAAATAAAAGAACTAGAGCAAGAAATTATCAAGAACAAGAAGGAAAACAAAATTAATTCTAGGAAATTCGTTAATGGTTTGATAATTTTTCTTTTCTTTTTAATAATAGGTTTATTTTTTATCCGTATCTTTATTAATAATAAAAAAACTATTAAAGATTTCAAAGAATTTAAAAGTAAAAAGCTATCTATTATTCAAACGAAAATAAATGAAAATAATAGCATACTAGCAACAATTTTTAATAAGTATTCAATGTTGGAATGAAAAAATAAAGTTTTAGCACTAATGGATATTAAAAAAATATATGGAATTTGTGAAAAGGAATTTAGTCCAATTTTTAATAGAGATGACTTTTACGGTTTTAGTGCGATAGAAAAATATAAAGTTAGAAATTCTTATTTTTATGATGTTTTATATAACATTGAAGAATGAAGAGATGTTGTAACACGAGGCGTTGGATATATTACTGTTAGGACTAAGGACTCGTGAGTAGAAGAAGCTGTTTATGCCTATCATACAGAGCCTACACCATTTATAGTGCCCATGCATGTCTTAAATATTCCAACAAATTATCGTTCTGATCTAAGCTTTATTGAAACTCGAGAATATTTAAACGAGAAAGAATATAATAAGCTTTTTAGAAAAGGAGAATTTTTACTCGAAAGACCGGAATTTTATCAAAATTACAATTTTAATTATGATAATCAAATTGGTTTTATAGACTATTTTAAGGTTAAAACGCAAGAAAATTTTATTAACTATGCGCAATATTTTGGTTATCCAGGGCCACTATTTAGTAAGTATAAAAATAATATATTGCTTTCAAGAGTTTATAATGAGGAAAAAATCGGTTATTCCTCATTGCATAATTGGATGGGATTCTTATTTGATTTAAATAATTTGATTACTATTGGCGACATATATTCAAGAATGCTTTTAATCATTGCAAATAATTTAATACCTGTATTTAAGGCAATAACTAAGGCATACTTAAATCCAAATATTGCATCAGAAAAATATGAAAAACGGGGCGAGAGATATTTATCCGATTATGTTTATGAAGATGCTAGTGTTGGTGAGGATAAAACAGACTTTTTTAATTATTTTGATGTAATTAATAAAGCAATTACTGGAAATAAGTTTTCAATGAAAACAAAAGATAATGCTCGTGAATTATATGTTAAATATGTAGAACAAATTATTGATAGAGAATATAAGAAAGATACTGGAATAAAGCGCTCAAATGCCCTTATTTTAAAGATTAGTATTGATTCATATTGAAAAGAGCAACTTATTGATGAAGTATATAAAAGCGGGATTATTATTAAGGTGCCATTTGAAAGGTTTCATTTATTTACAGAAGAAAAATTTATTATTTGAATTCCTTCTGTTTCCTTAAATGAAGATAATGATTTTGTATCATATGGTGATTTGTTTCGAGAAAATTCAATTTCAAATTCATTTATGGATGCAGCGAAATATACAGATAAATATTTAGCCTTTAATAAGAGCTTGCATAATAATAGAAGTAATGAACTAGATGATTGCCTTTTGTTTGTTAACAGAATAAAAAAATCGCTTATTGCTAATAAAGATTATAAAATATCAATTGATAGCAACGGTACATATATTTATATAAATGAAAAAATTAGTGAAGATGAGATAAATAAAATTTTTGCTATGTTTAGATAGTATAATTATTTAATCATAAAGGAGGCAATATGCTATTTGATTCAAGAACACCTCAATCAAATGAAGGGTTTAAGCCTAATGTTGATAATTCAATCAAAATTCCACAACCAACTAAAGGTGAAAGAACGTTATTTATAATTTTATGTATTATAACAATCGGAATAATACTATTAGTTGCCATTCGCAAAAGAAATGAACTACTTGAAAGAATGAATAGAATTCAAGAGGCATCTTCTCTTATTCAAGCGGCTGAAAAGAAAAGAAGAGCAACATTGATTAAACAACTTGATGTTGTTAAAGGATATGCCGAATATGAACAATCAACTCAGAAAGAAATAATTAAACTACGTTCACAATTAGTTGACATAGAGGGAGAAAAAGACGTTGCAAAAGTATCAGATACGTTAAATTCAGTTCAAAGAGCAATTAATATTCAAATTGAACAATATCCAAATCTAAAAGCTGATAGATCATATCTTCAATTTCAAACCGAAATTGCTATTCAAGAAGATGAAATTTATGCAACTATTAGAAACTATAATGCTCAAGCAAGAAGTTTTAATGCTGAGATTTATAAATTTTGAACAAACATTGTTGCTAATAAGAACAATATTTATAACCAACCACTATTTCAAGCCAGTGAAGTAGAAAGACAAGATGTTGATACTAGCAGTTTAGCAGGCGCATTTAAATAATAAAAATATCAAAACAAATCAAACACGGTCAAAAAATCCAGACACACTTGTGCCCGGATTTTTTAAAATTAAATTTAATCATGTGCGATAGCCAAATATAAAAGAACAGATTAGATCTTTTTAAACAAATAAGGGATTGCGCCCATCGCATTTAAAAGCGGTATTTAAAAGAAGCTAGCAGCTTTAAAATATAAAAAAATATGTAAAAAATATATATTTTAGCAAAAGGTAATTTAATATAAAAAGTGGAAAAGTCCTAAAAAAGGAACTGGTTTCAAAAAGGCCAAGAACTAAAAAATAATAACAATTTACGAAAAGTAGGAGAAGAAAAGGATTTAAATTTTGCACTTGTTGATTATGTAAAGATAGAGATATGTTAAAAATTGTAGTTACTGATGTTTTTGTATATTAGAATACTAAAAAATATATTAATAAAGTTGTGTTTATTTGCATTTTATTCCTTAAAATGAAAAGAAAAATATCACTTGTTAGGCAGAACAACATATTAATTAGAAAATTTTACATTTATTAATATTAACCATGCTTACATAAAACCATTTTTTCATGACTTTTTGATATAATTTATTTATTATAATTGCAAAGCAATTATATTGTAAGGAGAAAAAATGCCTGAGGAAAAAAAATATGTTGCTAGTGATATTCAAGTTCTTGAAGGATTAGATCCTGTACGTGTTAGACCAGGAATGTATATTGGCTCAACCGGCTATAGAGGAATTCATCATCTTATTTGAGAAATTTTAGATAACTCGGTTGATGAGGCAATGGCTGGTTATGCTACTGAGATAAGCGTTACCTTGCATAAGGATAATTTTATTGAGATTGAGGATAATGGACGTGGCATGCCTGTCGGCATCCATCCTTCAACACAAAAATCTGCTGTTGAAACAATCTTAACAGTTTTGCATGCTGGCGGAAAGTTTGACTCAAGCAACTATAAAGTTAGTGGTGGGTTACACGGTGTTGGAGCCTCTGTGGTTAATGCCTTAAGTGATTCTTTTGAAGTTTGAGTAAAAAGAGCAGGTAAATTACATTATCAAAAATATGAAAATGGTGGAAAACCTATTGATGATTTAAGAGTTATTGGTGAAGTACCTATCGGTGAAACTGGCACAAGAATTAAATTCCATCCTGATTATACAGTTATGGATAAAATAGATTTTGATTTTAGTACTATTAGCGATCATATTAAGCAGGTGGCTTATTTGAATAAGAGCCTTATGTTTAACCTAATTGATTTAACAAAAGATACTAAAAAAACTTTTTGTTTTGATGGGGGTATTGTTGACTACGTCAAAGAACTTAATAAAGGTAAAAAGACTATAAACCCAGAAGTTATTTATGCCTTAGGCACATTTAGTGATGTTGACAAACCAACTGAGGAGCAGATTGCTAATAACAAACCGCCTAAGCAAGTTGAAATTTTAGTAGAGGTTGCTTTTCAATATAATGAAGCCTATCAATCAACAGTTATTTCATATGCTAATAATATTCAAACTACTGAGGGCGGGACACATGAGAATGGGTTCTATGATTCTATAGTAAGAATCTTTAATAAATATGCTGAGGAAAATAGATTGTTTAAGGGAAATGAAAAAATAAGCAAAGAGGATTCTAAAGAAGGACTTATTGCAGTTATTTCTATTAAGCATAGTGATCCTGTTTTTGATGGTCAAACAAAATCAAAATTTGGCTCAGCAAATGCACGTTATGCAACGAACAAAGTTGTTTCAGAGTCTTTAGAAAGATATTTAGCTGAAAATCCTAATATTGCTAAAAATATTATTAACAAATGTTTGCAATCACAACGTGCTAGATTAGCTGCTAATGCTGCCAAGGAAGCTTCAAGAAAAAAAGATGGGTTGGAATTTAGCGGTCTTCCTGGAAAACTTGCCGACTGTTCATCTAAGAATGCGGAAATAAGAGAATTATTTATTGTCGAAGGGAATTCTGCCGGTGGCTCAGCGAAAGGCGGAAGGGATAGATCTATTCAAGCTATACTGCCTTTAAGAGGAAAGGTAATAAATGCTGAAAAAAATGATAAGGTTAAATTTTTATCAAATCAAGAAATTCAGACCATTATTCATGCTTTAGGTACTGGTATTGGACATGATTTTAATATTAATAAACTAAAATATCACAAAATTATTATTATGACTGACGCTGACGTTGATGGTGCTCATATTTCAACATTGCTTTTAACCTTCTTTTATCGTTATTTAAAACCGCTGATTGAATATGGTTTTGTATATATAGCCTTACCTCCACTATATAAAATAGTTGCAGGAAAGAGAGTTGAATACGCCTACAACGATGCTCAAAAAGAAGAAATATTAAGCAAATTTGATGATAGAAAAGCTATCTCTATACAACGCTATAAAGGGCTTGGAGAAATGGACGCTGAACAGTTGTGAGAAACCACCATGAATCCTGATGCTAGAAAAATGCTTCAGGTACAAATTAATGATGTAGCTGTTTGCGACCGCGTATTTACAACACTAATGGGTGAAGAAGTTGAACCAAGACATGACTTTATTGAAGAAAATGCTAAATATGTATCTAATATTGATTTTTAAGGAATAAGAATGAAGTTAGTTAAAAATCAAGGATATACCAACACCACATATTTTGATGAAGAAAATAAACAATTCATTAAAATAAAAAAGTTTGATTCTTTCAACCATAAGACACCTAATAGTATTTTAAATTGTTTTAGTTTTGTTCCTAAAACAATATCCGAAGATGAAACCATGGTTATTAATGAATGAATTCCAGGAGATATCCTAAATCCAAATACATTAACAAATGAACAATTAAAAGAGATAGGTAATAAATTGATTACTCTTCATAATTCGAAATTAAAGTTTTATAAGGAAAATCAAATAGCTAGAAGGTTTAAGGTTTATCGCGAAACAATATCTAAGTTAGGTCGTAAAATTCCAATTTTAGACAAACATTACAAAAAAATTAACTTATTTTTAAAAAATATTGATAATTCAGCTCCTGTTCATAATGATTTATGATTATTTAACTTTATCGACAATGAAAAAGGGATATTTATAACAGATTGAGAGTATGCAACAATGGGCGATGTACATTTTGATTTAGCATATTTTATTGAATCATCAAATCTTAGCAAGGAACAGGAAAAAATATTTTTGGATGCTTATGGAGATGATTTTGAACATAAATATTTACTTGCTCATAAAATTATAGTTAATGCATTAATTGTTTTATGAATAAATAAACATGCAATAAAACCATTTGATGACAAACTTTATCTAGATAGGGTTGATAAGCTAATAGTTGAATATGATAAAGAATATAAGGCAAATTTATAAAGAAGATCTATGTATTTAGAAGAAAAAAACAATCATATTATTGATAACTCGCATTTGTTTGAAATTGAAAGAATGTTTGAAATGATTAGAACTACTTTTGATGAAGAAGTTGCAAAGAGAATTTCTCATGTCCGTTTTTATCGTCATGAATTAAATAAGACATATTTTATTGCTAAGTATAATAATCTTTGAGTACAAATAAGAATACCTAAACATAAATTTGATGCTGAATGTGAGAATGAATTTATTGTTATTAAACATTTTAAGGATTATATTTTTGCTAAAGACGGAATATATATAAAAAAATGATTTCCGGGCGAAGATTTATTTCATATAAAATTTAAAAAGGTCACTATTTATTCAATATTTAATTGTGTAAAGAGTTTTCATGAGTGTAATATTGAGGTGCAAAAATTTAATTGAAATAAGTTTATTATTCAAGACAAAAAATATCATGAATTGCTTCATAAGTACAAAGATGAAGAACAAGTTTTGAGTCACAATAATATCCAAAAACATAATATTATAGTTAACAAGTATAACTTTGTTAAGTTGGTGGATATGGATAGCGTATCTCTTAACTCCCCATATTTTGATTTTGTACTACTGCACATTAACATTGGAATTGATAAAAAAATGATTATTGACTATTTTAATTTAGACAAGGATGTTTTTGATGATTACATATATTTGGTTAATACATACCGCGAGGCAGAATATAAGAGTGATTATCGTTATTTAACAATTAATAAGGATATAATTCCTGAGTCCCTAAATGTATATAAAACTAGAACCTCAATAATTAACAACAAATTTATTGTGCATAAGCACCACAATCAATTTGATAACCGTCTTAAAATTAAGACAATTGAAGATTTTTATTTTGTTCCAACTTTTATTTATGAAGATGAGAATAAAATTATTTGAAGATGGCTAACTAGAAAGGATAAATTTCAATTAACTCATAGAACTATTAAGATATTGGCTAAAATTATGAGAACCTATCACGATTCAAATGTTCAATTCCCTAACTACATATTGTATGAAAAAATAAAGTGATATTTGGATAATGTAAATAAAAAAGATTTAGTTATTGAAATTGGTAGTAATGATCTCATCTCTCAAATTGTAAATTGAATAAAAGAAATTGAGATTGATGCAAATTGTCATAATAATCTTAATTTTGAAAATATTTTATGAGATGATAATCAAGGTATTTATGTGATTGACTGATCAATTGCTTATCGCAGTTCTAGATATTTAGATATTGCATTTATGTTTGAAAATTTAAAAGTTAATAAAAATATCGAGGAACAATTTTGACGATCATATAATAAACATAAACCACTAGATTTTTATAGATATCGTATTATGGCATTATTTGTTCATTATTTGCAAAATAAGGTTTTAAATAATGATGATAAATTAGTTAGAAATATAGCTAATAGAATTAAAGAAATTTTAATTGAAGATAAGAGCTAAAACATATATAGGAGTAGTTAATGAGAAAGAATAACAAAAAAATCGAGTCTAAAGGTGATATGAATAATTCTTTATCAGCAAAACCTAAAAAGAATATTAAAAAACTATTGACAACTATTTTTATGTATTCTGGAATAATTGCATCAATTGGTGTAATTTCTGGTGTTTCGATATTTTATTCAACAAATCAGTCGAGAAGTGTAAATTACTTATATGATAGCGAACGTGATGTTAAATTCGAAAAGAGCGAAAGATCTGAAAACAACACAATTTCAACATTTGTGCTTGAAAAGGAAATACCAGCAAGCGAATTGTTTGATTTGGACAAGAAAGTTGAAATATCGAATCAAAATGGAGAATATGGAGTTCATCTTTTGACAAACTACTCGTTTTATAAGACTGGCTATAATTTAGATAGTTATTTTGATAATAAGAAATTTGTGTTTGCTTTAGATAAAAATTCCGATAAGGAAATTGCAGTGGTGAAGTTGCAAGATGAGTTTAAAAAATTTAAAGATAAAAATAAATATGACATTGATTTTAAATATTTTATTCAACAATTAACTAGTTTAAAGCTAGCTATTTCATATTATTTTACTATGAACAATAAAACATTTTTTATTGAAAATAAGAAGAATGTTACTGGTTTTGAAATAAAGACATTATTTTCTAAAATACACGAATACTTTAGAAATGTTGTGGCAAAAAAAGAAATTAAGAATGAAGACCTTATTTTCAAAATAAATGTTATCAATAAAAACGGAATAATAGATAAGGTGAAATTTTTAGTGAAATTTTCATTTGAAACAATAGAATCTAAAAACGATTCGAAGCAAGAAAAAAAGAATTAAAAAGCAAGGTAAATATATCAAAACAATCTTAGCATGTAAACAAAAACCTCTTAATTAAGATGGTTTTTTGTTTTTCATTTCTAAAATTTTATTTTTTTATAAATGAAAATATAGTGCTTATTTTTTTGATGTCTATGCTATATAAATAATAAAATGTTCATAAAAAGAATAAAAACCAAAAAATATGTTTTTTGTTGTTTTTGCTGATTTTTATCATAAAAAAGTTTTTATCTAAGCAATATATATATATATATATATAATACTTAGTATATTATAGAGGTGATATATGGCTAAAAATTTGAATAAAAAAAGACGTAATGTATTATATACAATGGCTGGATCGGCAACATTAATGACTGCTGGGACGTGAACATATATTCTTTTGGATTCGCATTTAAAAAATCAATTGGATTTAAAACAAAACTATTTTTACTTAAAGGATATATTAAAAAAACAATCCGATTCTTTATATAATGATAGCTCTCTTAAAATTGAAGTGCAAGCATTTCTAAAAAATGCTTATTTCAATAAGTATACAAAACAAAATCAAGAAAAGATTGCTTTACTGATTAATAAGGTAATAGCAGAAAACAAAAAGGATATAGAAGAAATAAAAAATCTTGCTGATAACATAGTTTCAAAATCTCTTAAAAATATTGAAAAAAATAAAGCAGATGAAATTAATTCATTAGAACAAAAAATCTACACAAAGAAAGAAGTTGTGGACTTTATAAAATATGAAAATGAAATTATTTTGTTAATTAAGAAGGTTGTTCTAATCGATAAAAATAAAGCTAAAGAATTTTATATAGAATTAGATAAAGTAGCAAATAATGAAGATTTAGCTAGACTAAAATCTAATATTTTGTTATATCTTGCTAAACGTGGTGAGCGGGGAACGTTTGAAAAAATTAAGGAAGATTTAATTAAAGAAATAACGAAAAATTCTAATTTTAGTAGTGAAGAAAAGGCAGACTTAATTAATAAAATCAAGGATACAAAATCATTAAATTACATCGAACTTATTAAACAAAAAATAGCCACACTGGATACTCTTTCAGCACTATCTTACGGATTAGAAAGAAATAATTTGGTTAAAAAAGCAAAGGATTCAACGACAATTGAACAGCTTAACGATATCAATAAAAAGATTGAAAAAATATTTAATGATAAAAAGAAAAAACTTTTGGACCTTGTATCAAAATTGATTGTCACAAGAACGAAAAACTATTTTTATAACAAGCAAAATAAGGCAATAAATCAAAATGAAATTGAAGCATTAATTAAGACCGTAGAAAATGAAATATTTTTTGAAAAAGTGTTTAATACATTTGATAGAGCAAAGAAAATTAATAAAAATGAAGCTCAATTTTTGTTATCAAGAGTATCCGATCAATATATAAAAAAAATGTATGGAGCCTTGTTAAAAAGTGATAATTTTGATCTTAAACAAATAACTGATATTAAAGATAAATTCTTTCAGGCTTTAGAGTTTGAAAATAAAGCTGATTTTATCAAAATAATTAATAGTTCCTTGATACAGAAAATTAATGATAGTTCAATTTTATCTCCTATGATCGAAGAATTAGTTAATAAGGTAAACAATTTAGATAATAAAAATTTAGATGAAGTTATGGTTGAAGTAAACGATACAATAGCTCTTTCTATTTTGCAAGCAGAAGCTAAGGATTTGATTAAAAAACTAAATATTTCAAATTTCAAGACTGCTATAGAACAAAAATTAAATACCGAAATTCATAATCCTTCACAAATTTTTGATGTTATTAATCAAATAAATACTTATATTAAGGATTTTAAGGATCGTGTTCAACATAAGGCCGATAAAATAGAAAATTCAACAACAAGGGATAAGTTTAATAGTGAATTAATTAAAGCAGAAACAGAGAATGAAATCAAAAAGATAGAAAAAGATATTGATGCATTATTAGCAAATACAGAAGATTTGAGAAAAGTTGCTTCAGAAATAGTTATGCGTCTTGCACAAAGTGACAAAAAGTCTAATTTCGAATCCATAATCGCTAATAAATCAAGCACTGAAAATGACCTACATAACATTATAACCGAGGCCCAATCTATATTAGAAAAGGCAAAGAATGAAGCATTAATGAATGTTTCAAAATCATATAATTCTTCACAATATCATGTTTTTAAAGAGAAAATTAATGCTGAAAATACTACGCAGGATGAGTATAAAAATATCGAAATTGAAGCATTGAAATTATTTAATGATATGAAAAAGCATCTAATAAATGAACTTGGCTCATTAAGTTTTAGTATGCAATTAAGCGATTTGATAAATGATGAAATAAATGAAGCTGCGAATATTTATCAGCTAAATGTTATACTAGAAAAAATCAAAGCATATTTGATTAACAATAAAATTAAAGATGTTGGCCAACGCGAAAAACAAAATGATTTAGTTAAGAAAATTAATAAAGCCTTAGATATCGCATTGGATGAAATAAAGAAAATTATTGTTGACTCAGAGCTTATTATTGCCTTGGAAGCTGGGGATGAGATTGAAATTATTAAATCTGAGATTAATAGGCTTCCTTATCCTTCTGGTAAAGATGCTCCTGCAATAAAAGAAATGATTAATGAGATAAATAATATTGAAAATGATTCTACATTAGGTCAAAATCAAAAATTAGAAAAAATTAAAAATATAGCTTCAATAATTAATAGTTTAGCTGATAAAATAAATCGCTATAAGGATGATATTAAAAAAGTAAATCCGCAAAAACAGGCACGTTTAAACAATAAACTTGATAACTCTAATTTTTTACCTCCAAATAATAATGAATTTGATGAACTTAAAAGAATAATTCAAGACGCTAAAAATGAGGATAAAAATGAGGCAATTGCCGAAATAGAAAAACTTAATTTATTGACATCTGATCAATCCAAAGAGTTTAAAGAAAAAATAAATGATAGTACTTTTAAAACATATGATGAAATTCAAAAAGTAGTAATAAACGCTAAGTTGCAAAATCAAAAAAATAAATTAATTAACGAGGTCAAGAAATTTGAATATCCGCATAAGGATAAAGCCCCAGCAGTTCTTGAAATAATTTCTCAAATTGAAGCCTTACAAGATTTGCAACAAGTAATCAATTACCAATCTATAATCGAAAAAATAAAAAGAAATATTGCTATTGTTAATACAAAACTATCTAATTTGCTAGTAATTTCTAATGAAATAAAAGAAAAATTTGATGAAGCAAATACAGATGAAGAATTTGACAATTTAAATACTTTGGTTCAAAATGCACTTGATAACCAATCAAATAAATTAGCGCTTGATAATAAGGTAGAATCTCTCCCATATCCAAAAAGCGATGGCGTTTTTAACATTGGAAGCAATGATGCCCCAGCTATTTCCAAGATTAAAAGTTATTATACTGATTCGAATGGTGTTGGAATTTCTGAAAAAATTACTGAAATAGATAACAAAATCATTAATATAACAATTAACATTGAATCAAGTAAACAAGCTATTAATAAAATATCAAAAAAGAATCAATTAGAACTTTGGAGCAAATTAAGAGATTCTTACACCGATCAAGAATTTAATGAATTAATTAAAAAGATTGCTAATGCACATGCTAGCGATGTGGTCGAGGCGAAGGCAGAAATAACTAAGTTAACCAATTTAAGCCAAGAATTAGTTAGTGCATTTAATGCTAGAATAGAGGCTAATGACGACTATGAAAATATAAAAAAGATAGTCAATGAGGCAAGGTTAAAAGATAAAAAAGAGGAAATTAAGAAACTAATTTCAATGAGCGACTATGTTAATGATAGTAATTCAGATGTATCGATTAAAAATAATTTTAATACAACAAAAGCTCAATTCGATAATGTTATTGATCAAATAGTTATTGATGATAATTCTTATAATCAAATTAAGGAGCAAACTAAAGATTTTGTTGCCGAACTTCATAAGGCTAGAGACTTAATTGATTCTTTAAGTTTGCAAGATGTTATTGATGTAAATAATGTTAAATTTGAACTTAAAAAGTTAATTACCACAATAATTAATAAAAGTGATCTTGAAAAAGTTGAGGTCGAGATTGCTAAATATAAGTTAAAAAAACAAATTTTAGAACTTGATTATTATAAGGATACTCCTCAGCCAGCCCCTGCAACTATCATATTGAATTCGAAGATTGATTTAGCTAAAAATAGTAATGAAATTGAAGTACTAGAAAATCTAATTAAATCAATTCCAGAAAAAATTAAAAAGGCAAAGGAAGCAATTGATAGTTTAGATAAAAGCCCATTAAAAAATAATATAGCGCAAAGAAAACAAGCTTTAAAGGAGGAATTAAATAGATCTGTTGATGGAAATAACTTTGATCTTTTGTTGAAAAACATTAATGCAGCAAAAAATGAAAATGAGTCTCAATATCGTCAATCTCGGAAACAAAATTTAATTGAAAAAGCTAAAGGATTAGAATACCCATCAGTTAAATCAGAACAATCTGAAGCAATTACTTCAATTATTAAGAAGATTGAAGTTGATTTTAGTACTATGTCTAATGATACAAATTTATTAAGTAATAAATGAGCACGAGAACTGGAAGAAATTGAGAAAAATATTTTTAATTCTAAAGGAATTTTGGAAAAAATAAACCCTAAGCATTTAGATAATTTAAATATAGAATTCAATAAGGCTGATGAATCAAATAAATTTGAAATATTTAACAAAAAAATTAATCAAGCATTACAAGAAGATAAACAAGAAATAATACAAAAAATCAAAGCTTTATCTAATCTTGACAAGACAACAAAATCTTCTGAATTAATCAAAAAATTAGATAACAAATCATACAATGAAATGGTTGCGGTTTTGAATGAAGCCTACAAAATTGATCTTATTGCTAAGATTGACAAATTACCTTATCCTTTAAGTAACGCCAAAGCTAAAATTATTTTAAAATCACAACTAAACAATATAATAAATGAAAATAGTTATTACTTAAAATTAAAGGAACTTAGCGAACTAGAAGTAGCCATTAATAACGCTAAAAATAGAATAAATTCTCTTTCTTATCCAATGGAACCTAGTTTGGCTAAGAAGAAATTAAATGATAAATTAGATGAGTCAATTAATAAAGACCAAATAAATAAATTAGCTAATAACGATTTAAAAAGCAAGATAGAAAAATATAAGGAATTAATTGAAGGCATTAAGTATCCTATTTCAGTTGAAAATCAGGCAAAATTACTTGATGAATTGAGTTCTCTAACCAATGAGCAAGAAGAAGAGTTTTTAAAACTAAATATATATAATGCAAAACGTGAAACCGCTCATAAATTAATTGATGGATTAACCGATTTAGATAATCTAGTTAAAGAAAATAAAAAACAAGAAATAACCCAAAAGATATCTGGAAATAGTTTGGATTTACAACAAGAGTTAACTGATATTAATGAAAAAATATTTGAAGCTCAAAAACAAAATTCCAAGCAAAAGATTCAAAAAATACCTTATCCTATTAATGATGTGACTTCACAGAATTCAAGAAATTTATTTAATACAAAAATTGATTCTGTTCAGAGCGAAGAGGGCTTGTATCCTATTAACAATATTTTGGATTTATTAAAAAATGAAATAACCACAATAAATAATGAGGTTTCATTGATTGTAGATGCTTTTCGGAAAGATAAAATAAATAAGTTAATTAATGGTGTTACTGACATAAAAAATCTTGAGAATATTAGATTAGAATTACTTAGAGCCAAAGCAGCTGATGTAATTGATAATTTAGTTGATTTATCTACCAAACAAAAAGAAGACTATAAAAGCGAAATAGATAAAAAAACTAATGATATTGGCATTAATTTAGTAGTTGAATCTGCAAAGTTGCAAAATAAAAAAGAAGAAACATTTAAGTTAATTGATCGGGTTTCTTATCCTAAGAAAAATAATGATTTTGTTGCTAAGTCAATTAAAAAAAATAAGGATGAAGTTCAAGCTTTAAATAACAATAGTGAAGTTACAATAAAGAAGCAAGAGATACAAATATTTGATACTAAGCTCAAAGAATTGATAGAATTAGCAAAAACCATTGAATATAGCGAAAGCAATTCGCATGCACTAGTTAAAATTTTGGAAGGTTTTGATTCTGCAACCTCAGTTGCCGAATTAGAACAAATTCTTCCTAAAAGTTGACCTCAGCATATTAAAACACTCAAGAAATTGGCTGAGAAGTACTTTGGTATTAATTCTTATTTTGTAACCAATAAATTAAGTCATACATATCCTCAAAAGAACGCAAGTGATAGCGAAGGTTTGAGTTTGCAAGAATTTTGTCAACTATTAATAACCGAATTTAAAAAACAAGCAAAGATTAAAATTGACAGTTTATTAGTAGCTGATGAAGGTAAAAAACAACAATTGCATAAGCAAATTAATGATATCTTAGTTGATGGTATAATTTTTGCTATAGATCAAGATATTTTTGAAAAACCGCATCAAATTATTAATAAAGCTATTGCTGATGATGCGATTGAATTTATTCAAAATCTTGCTTATCCACAAGATAGTAATTCCGCCCAATCAAAAGCAACAATTAAAACTCAATTAGTTGATTCGTTTAAGATCAATCAAGTTATTTTGGTCAATGAAGAAGTCACAATTTTGCATGATAAATTAAAGAAATATAAAGAGCAGGTCGATGACTTAAATAGCCTGATAAATTTGATAACAGATATTACTAAAAAAATGTTCTACAATGATTTGTTTTCAAGAGCAGATAACTTAGAAAAACTAAAGGAACTTAAAAATAAGATCAAGTGGTATGTTGAACTACAAAGGGATATTTTATCCATTATTGATCTCGAAAAAAATGAATTTGACATTAGTTACGGTAGCAAGGCGGAAGATGTTTTAGATGTAAATCAAAACATAGTAGGTTTAAGAGAAAAATTATTAAACTACACCTTTAGCGCTAATAATCAATCTGAAATAATGCAGTTAAAATCTATTGTTAGTGAAGTAAAGGCCGCATATGATAAGCTAAAAATGTTATTTGTAAAAAGAGATACATTAATGATGTCAGTGTTTTTAAAGCAAATCAAAGAGGCTATTGGCGTAGGTTCAATTGAGACCATAATGAATAATGCAACTGAAGTTAAAAATAAAATGGATGTATTTTGAAAAAAGACATCCCCATATATCGGTTTTTATATTTTTGATCATAGAGACAAACTTTTAGAAAACGCTGTCAAGCCCGATAATGAAAGAATAATTGACGGCACAAAATTCAAAACATTTGATGAATTCATTAAACATATAAGAACTCAAACTAATCCAAATGAGTTGCAGAGCATAATTGAACAGGTGGTTCCTTTATATCATGGTGTTATTGATTATTTATTGATTGCCAAAGATAATCTAACTCAGGCTGCTCATAAGTATTATAGGGATGAAATTCTTAAAGCAACTACGAAGCAACAAATTGAGCTCCAAGTTAATGATGCTAAAATATTTAATGAAAAAGTACTTGAATCAAGAAATAAACTAGCCCAAATTGGAAAGGTTGGGAATAGAGCTAAATTAATGATGGAAATTGAAAATGCAAATAATGCAAGCAATATTCAAAATGTGTTGAATAAGATAGAACAATTTAGAAATCAATTTAGCAATGCTACTTTAAAACTTAACGAATATAAGTCACTAAATGAGAAAGAAGAAATTAAGCTTAGAGATTTTGAAACGAGATTAGATAAATTGCAAGAAGCAGATACTTCGTCGCAACTGGCAAATGAAATTGAAGTTGAAATTGCAAGAGCAAAAGCAATTGCACAAGTAAAGCAATTGATTTTTCTAAATATCAATCAACAAAATAAATATATAATCTTACTTAGACAAGCAGGAATAAATTATTTAAATTATCATGGTGAAATAACTAGGATAACAAATGAGGCTAAGCAATTTAATGAAAAAGTGAAAACTGCCAAAGATATTCTTTCTTTATTTGCTAAGGATAGTAACAAAACGACATTTAATAAAACAATTTCAAATGCTTTAGATATCCAAACAATGCAAAACATAATAGTTCAAATTAATGATTTTAAAATTAAGTATGATGAATCTAGGAAGTTGGTTGAAGCCTATAAAAATCTTAATAACAAAGATGCTACAAGGTTTGATCAATATAATAAAAAACTTGACGCTATCCAAGATGGTGATGAAGCTAACTCTTTGATAAATGAAATTAAATCTGAATTTAAGAGTAAATTAAAATTAATTATTAATAATATTCCTTATCCAAATAAGAATAGTAGTGAGGCGCAACATTCAATTAATGTATTAAGTGTAGGTGTTGATAATTTAAATACAATTGATCAATTTATAAATAAAGCAATTGAATTAAGCGAACTTAATGATGAGATTAGCAAAAAGGCTCCGCAAGTTGATTTACTGCAATATAGTGAAAATAATGCATTTGCAAAACAAGCAATCAAAACTGAATTAAATAAAGCAACAACTATACTCCAAGTAAAGACTGCTTTTCCAGATGATTGAAGTCAAAAAGTTGCTTATTATAAGCAAGTGTTAGAAAAATATTTTGAAGCACAAAATAAAACGAATCTTGCAGCAAGATTTAATAGAACTCACCCAAAATCTTCTGACCATACGGTTAGTGAATTGGAAAAACAATTATTGCTAACAATGAAAGTATTAGCTAAAAATCATATCAACACTTTCAAACATTTAGGTGATTCTAAAAAAGTGTTTATAGAAAGAATCGATGCTATAAATGGCTTTCCAGACGAAAATAGGATGCAACAAGTTGCTTTAATTTATATTGAAGCAGTTAAGGCAAATTACAATAATTTCATTGATAAATTAGCTTTACCTAATGATAACCATAATCAAGCAAACTCCTTGAATTCAAAGAATAACTTAAAAAATATTTTGGTTAATAGTTTTACAAAAATAAGTACTAAAATTAATAATCATCAAGAAGTGCAAGCATTGGAAAGCGAACTAAATAATCTCAATGAATTGGTTAATAATATTAAGACTAAAATTCAAAATATTGATGTAGAAACCAAAACATCCGTTTGAAATGAAGAATTTTCAAAATCTGATACATCAGAAAAATTAAGATTATTACTTGCTAAAATAAATAAATTTGACCAGGTTTTAGAAAAGATTAATAGAATTACGGATTTACAATCATCTGATGTTGGAAGCGGTAATGAATTAGTTCATAGTCAACAAGTTAATGAAGAATTGTCTAAGCTTCGTGAATCTTATAAGGATAAGTTGGGTATAACAAAAGAAAATGATATTGATAAATTAAATCAATTTGTAGAAAAGGCAAATGAAGTGGTTAGATTGCTAAAAGATTCATTTAAAACCGATTTATTAGTAGAAAAAGCTTATATTAAAAAGATTGCATCTGCAGGCGATGCAGCACAGCTAGAAGAAATTAGAAATGATCTTCGAGAGTACAAAAGAGAGTTGACGAGATTTTGAAGTAGTTCTGAGAATCTTGAAAAATATATAAGAGACAACAAGAGCTTACTAAGCAAAAATGTTCTTAATGGAATTAAACGATATGAAGAGTTAGTTAATGATGCAAGAACATTTAATAGTGCAGCGGAGTTAAAGAAATTTAATGATTATACAATTCCTTTATATCATGGATATATTGATTATTTAATAATTGATAAAAGCGGAATACCTAAATCAGTATTAAATATCTTTAACCAAAGAGTTCAATTAGCTCCTGATAAAAATACAATTGAAAATGTTATTATTCCTGAGCTAAGATCATATCAAAGAAAACTAAGTGATTTAAAAACAATGATTAGTAAACTAAAAAGTAATGATTCAAAATCAAAATATAACGGTATGTTAGATGATGCTGATTCCTTAACTAAATTAGAAAATATTATATCAAATGCTAGAAAAGAATTAATTGTACAAAGGGTTGAAACTAGATTAAAACAGTTAAAAACAAGCAATTCTGATCCAGAAAAAAATAAGAAGCAAATTCTTAATGCTCCTGAAGAACAATATATAAAGGAATTTAAACAAAAGATCGAAAGAGCTTCTAACGTACAACAAGAAGAACAAATTGAACGTGAATTTATTTTTAGCAGATACTATGAATCAAAGCGTCTTTACAGTGTGCTCAATTCACTTGAGTTCATAGGCGAAATTCTTATTAGTAAAGCAAAAAAATCTTTAAATCCTAAATATATTAATTTAATTAATAAATTTAAAGAAAAGGATTTTATTAAAGGATTTAAAAATAACGGCGAAACAAAGTATCAAAATAATTATACATATACAGAATCAAATAGTTCGGATAGAACACTAGCGCAATTTGCACATATGTGAGTGCAAATTAGCAACGATCAAACTGGATATTTTAATCAGCAGGACACTAAAGATATATTCAGCGCCGCTACGCAATGAAAACCAAATTTATATAATGACAGTTATGTTCAAAATCATAAATGAAATCAATTTCCGCTAGACAATTACTATAATTTAATTGATCAGGCAATTAGTTTAGCTAAAAAAGATAAAAAACTTACGAGTATAGAGGATTTATATGCAACTGTAGATACCATTGCAGGATTTGGCTTTGCAAAATTTAAGGAAAATCCAAGTAAAGATGGAATTTTTTCCGTTGCTGCTTTATTAGATAATGCAAGAACTCATCAAGAAGTTAAAGGAAATGAATACCTTGTAGACGCTTTTGTAGGTGGAGCAACAACATACGATTATTTCCGTAGGCAAAATAAAAATAGTAATTTATTGACGCATTACGATTTAGGTTGGAAAATATAAAAAAATGATTTATGTTTTTTTAAAAAAGAATAAGAATAATTCAAAATATTAATAAGTTTGTAAGTTATTTTAGTAGTGCAAGCAAATTCAAAAACTAAAAAATCAAGAAGTTTTTAGCCTTATCATTGATTTATCTTTATAGATAATCAATATATTAGTGGGGGTTAATGATAAATATTGAGCAAAATAAAGAATTTGTTATTGCTTAAAATAATTTTAAAAAATGGCATAAACAATTGTTTTAATGAAAAAAATATTATATTTGGGTTGTGATTACCTAATGAGACGCTTTTATGCTACCTTTATTTATATTACCGCTTTTTACAATTGCTAGGATTCTTTTATTTGTGATAGAACATTACTATTGGTATAAAAAGAAATATTGGTATAAAAAAATGCTAGTGCAAAAAATGTAGAAGAAAATAATGATGTGTAGTATGAACACGGATTTTTAGCAAGACATTATAAATCTTGCTGGTTTAAATAGTTTTTTTAGCAAAAATGTTTTTTGCAATAACTTTGATATTAATTTTTTTATAAAAAATAAACCTATATTGATATATAAAGTTTAAAAATCTAGGCAAATTAATGTCTAGATTTTTGTTATTAAAAGGAATTAATTATGAAAAAATCGAATTTTTTAAAAATTTAAAAGAATTTTACACAAGAGAAAAATTATAAAAATGCAAAAAACAAGAATTAAATTTTTAAAAAAAGTTTAAAAGCATAGTTTTAAGGTTTAAAAATTTTATTTTTTATATTTTCGCTTTTTTTTTTTTTTCAAAAAGCATAAAAAATAATTTAAAATTTTCGCGTATCTATCGGTAAAAACTAGATAGAAAAATCTATTAGTAAATAAAAGAATAAGTTTGTAGATTCGTTTAAAAAATAAGCGTTATTTTATTTTCGAATATCAAATATTAATATAAATTGCTAATAAAAATGAAAAGGAGAATATATATGCAAGATGGAAATGTTTCGCAAGAAGAAAGAAAAAATAGAAAAAGGAAAGCATTAGCTATTGCACTTCCGCTTATTTTTGGAACGGGTGTTGTTGTTGGCGCTTTGCTAGGTGGAATTAGGATAGGTCAATCCTATCAAATGAAGAAAGAAACTGTGCTACCAGCGAAAGAAACTAAACCTTCAATGGATAGACAAAATAGTGTGGTTTTAAAAGAAGAAGTTCCATTTCAACCAGAATTATTTAAAGATTTAAAAGATAATACTAAGGTTTTAAAAATAACAAATAAGGATGAGTTAGAATATAACGAGATCAAGGTTGTTGATAAAAATTTCATTAAACAATTAAAAGACGAAAAATATATTATTAACGATCCTAGTGCTGAATTATACATTCTACTAAAATATAAGTACAAAGGCGAGGATAAACCAACCTTAAAATTTTTTGCTCTTAATTACGATGTTAAGGAACTTAATGAACAATATAATTACTTTAAAGAAAAATATAAAGATTACTACCAAAGTGACTATAGATTTAGCAAGTTTCTTAATGATAATCAAGAATTTAATGATGAAAAATTCAAAATCTCAGACGGCTATTATAAGGCAGAATACTTAAATAATATTTTTAAGAATAAAATACTGCCAATTTATCTAAAAGATGTTGAAGAAGTTAAAAAAGCAGGATTGAGACATTATTATAATACCGAAGCATTTATAGAAAGATATGAGCAAGGTGTCAGACAACAAATCAGCCAGCATTATTATAATCCATATGACCCATCCCCACTTTATCCTAACGAACTTAAAAATGTTTTTGTTTTTAATGATAAATTAAAAAAAGTTCTAGAAAAGGATTATAACGACAAAGGGCTTTATTGAAATTATGAAAAATTTATTATTAATAGACAATTAGTTAAAAATCTTGATACACCTTTATTAAAAAGATTTTTAACACTTTTATATACCCATTTTAATAGAAACAATTATGTTTATGACTTTACTGATCCTTTAACTTCTCAAGAAAATATCGAAGAAAAATATCAAAAACCTTATACATCTCAAACAATGTTTTTTGGCGAACTAGAAAAAGCGTTTTCAGATTTACAACTAGAGTTAAGAATACAAAGATATGGTTTATATGATGATAATTTAAATATTGATATGCCTAAATTGCAAAAATTTTATGATTTACATGATTTGTGATGGGAAAAAAAGGAAACATTTAACAAACAATTGATCGACTTTTTATTATCTGCCAATAAATTAATAGACGTTTATAATGACAAGGTTCAAAAGGGTAGCCTTGGTAAAGAATATTATGAAAAGTTTTTATTATATCCAATCGAAATAAATTCATATCATGATGTTGTTAATATTTTATTAGATAAATTCCTTTCGACTGATGCTAATTATCAAACCGTAAAAACTAGAATTGATTTGCTTGGAAAAATTGATGAATTAGTGAATAATTTTAAAAATGATTTGGCTAATGCATTTAAGGATTTAAATATTGAAACTAAAACAAAAGAAATAACAAATTATTATCTTCAAACATTTATAAAAGATATCGATACAGATAAAACTCTTCTTGAATCACAAAACAGTCTTGAAATTTATTTTGAAGATAAAATTTTAGATTTAACAAATCATTACAATTTAGATTTTGAGGATTTTATTAAAAATATTGCTTAAAATTATGGGATTTAATATCACCATTGTATTAGTTTGCTAGAAACAATCAAAAAATAAGGCACAACCCATTAAAAAAGGTTGTGCCTTATTTTTATTTCTATTAATAAATATAAAATTAGTTATTATTACCTTCGATCTTTTTTACAGCCTTAGCAACCCCAGATTTTTTATAAGAGCCAGCTACTCATTTGGCTTGAATTTTAATGTTTTTTAACGCATTATTCATAGCGATAAATGCCCCTACATAAGGGATTGTTGAAGTGTCATTACCCGAGTCTCCAAAATGTACAGTTTCAATTGGATTAATATCAAGAAGTCTGCAGACATAATCTATTGCTTTTCCCTTTCCTGCGTTTATGTCATTAATTTCAATCGCATAACCCTTTGAAACAATATGAAGTGAAAGGTTTCTGAATTTCTTGGCCAATTCTTCCGCTAACATTCTTATATATTTCCTGCTTCCGCCAAAGGTAATGATTTTTGTGGCATTAGTAATATGAGGAATATCATCATAAGTTTTTTGAATTAAATTTTTAATTCAAGGTCTGAATAACTTTAGTTTAGAGGATGTACCGTAGATTGTGTTACCACTATTGAAAATGAAAAATAATTTTTTTTCTTTTAGAATTTCAACAATAGACATTACAGTGTCTTTTTGAATTTCGTTTTTTAATATGGTTTCACCATTTGAATCAACAATCAAACCACCATTTTGACATATTACATATGGCGAATTTGTTTGTTTAGCTAAATTAAGAACAAAATCTGATGCGTAACGTCCAGTGGCAATGATGAAAGGTATTCCTGAGTCGTTTTTGCTTTTAACTATTTCAAAATTTTCTTTACTTAGTCCTTCTTTTGTTTTAGGTAAATCTAATAATGTACCATCTAAGTCTGTAAAATAGGCTTTTGGTTTAAAATTAATCATATTTTATTTAGTTGTTAAATTTTTTAATTAATTCTTCAGCAGGCATATATCCTTGTGAAGTATTAATTAATTTTCCATCAACATAGAAGAACAATGAAGGTATGCTTGATACGTTCATTTCACGTGCAAAATCACGATTTTGATCAATATCAAAGTCAAAAACATTAATTCCTTCATTTTCTGTGCCTAAACGTTGGATTTCTGGGCCTATCATTTGGCATGGTGGACATCAAACCGCTCTAAAAGCCAAAATCGCTTTGCCTGTCAAGTGATCGTCGTTTAATTCGTTTTGTAGTAATTTCTTGTACATATTTAATCTCCGTTCATTTAGTATGCTCTAGCAAAAATAACAACTTTATCAGTTTTTTTGTTTGTATAGAAACAATTTTCATACTCTGGCAATATATTGACATTAAAAGGTATGCAACGTGTTGAAGCTCCGGTTTCTTCCTTGATTTTATCTTCATCATCGCCGTTGCCATTAAATTTAGTTATAACTCAATACCCATCTTCAATCAGTTTCTTGAATTCTGTATAGTTTGAAGCTACTCTTATATTGTTAGTTAATCTCTTTTTCGCTTCACTTAATAGGTTATTTTGTATATCAACCAATAACATTTGAGTTTTATTTATTGCCTCATCAATAAAGACACTAATCTTTTCGAGTGTATCTCTTCTGACAAGTGTAACCTTATTTTCGTTTAGATCTCGAGGACCTATTTCAATTCTTAAAGGTGTACCATGAATTTCGGAATTGGCAGCCTTATACCCTGCACTTTTATTAGTTTTATCTATTTTTGATTCTATATTTAATTCATTTAGTTTTTCATGAATTTGTTCAGCAACACGTGCCACTCTTGGATCTTTCGAGGCAAATAATTCAAGAATGTCGACTTTTATTTGAGCAATTTTAGGTGGAATAATAATTCCTCTATCATCGCCATGAGTCATTATTAACGCGCCTAGCAATCTTGTCGAAACACCTCATGATGTTCCATAAGCATTTTCGAGTTTGTTTTCCTTATTTTTGAATGTGATATCAAATGCTTTTGTGAAATTTTGGCCCAAATAATGACTTGTTCCAGCTTGCAATGCTTTGCCATCCTTCATCATTGCTTCAACAGTAAAAGTATAATTGGCGCCGGCAAATTTTTCATGTTCGGTTTTTTGTCCCTTAACAACAGGTATTGCTAGATATTCTTCAATAAAGTTGGTGTATACATCTAACATTTTCTTAGTTAGTTCCTGTGCTTCTTGTGAATTAGAGTGTAGTGTATGACCTTCCTGTCATAAAAATTCTCTTGTTCTCAAAAAAGGATTTGTTGTTTTTTCCCATCTAAGGACATTGACTCATTGATTGTAAATTAAAGGTAAATCATTGTATGATTCAACCTCGTTTTTAAAGAAATCGCCGAATAAAACTTCACTTGTTGGTCTTATATAGAATTTTTCATTAAGTTTCTTTCCACCGACTTCAGTGATTGTTGCTAATTCTGGATTGAAACCTGCAATATGATTTTTTTCCTTCGCTAATAAACTTTCTGGAATCAAAAGAGGTAGATTGACATTTTGAACACCCAAGGTCTTAAATTTTTTGTCAAGGATAAGGCGAATATTATCTCAAATTCCAAATGATAATGGTTTGAATATAATCGAACCTTTCGAAGAGCCATAGGTCATTAAGTCACCATTTTGTATGACATCGGTATACCACTTTGCAAAATTCTCTTTTTGAGTTGTAATTTTTTCTAGTTTTTTCACAATTTATAATTTTATAGTTTTTTTTGTTTTTGTATTTTTATTTATAAATAAAAACAGCCAGATAGGCCGTTATATTAAATCATCAAAAATATCATCGCCGGTTGCTACGGTAGGAATATCAAAATTTCTAGCAACAATATTACCAGCTGTTCCTAATCCTCTTAGCGACCCTAAAACTTTCGGATGCATGAATGATTTTGAATAAACTGTTAAAGGTAGAGCTTCTCTAGTATGGTCTGGTCCAAAGGTTGGGTCATTGCCATGATCAGAAGTCATAATTAATAAGTCATCTTTTTTCATAGCATTAATTAGTTTTGCTAGTTTAATATCTAATCTTGAAACATTTTGACTATATCCAATTGGATCTTCTCGGTGCCCATAGTGGCTATCAAATTGGACTAAGTTCACAAATATAAATTGATTCTTTGATGAAGATGCAGCGATATTGATAGCAATGTCCATATTTTCATCATCAGAAGCAGGGCCGTACACTTTATCAATACCAACACCACTAAAAATGTCGTTAATTTTTCCGATTGCAATAACCTCAATACCCTTTTTTTGTAAGTCCTCAAGAATAATGTGTCCTGTTGGTTTGTTTGCAAAGTCGTGTCTGTTGAATGTTCTTGTAAATTTTCCGTTTTCATAAACGAAGGGTCTCGATATAACTCTTGCTACATTCCATTCTGGTTTTGAGGAACAAATTTTTCTTGCTCTTTTTGCATATTCAGTGAGTTTTTCAACACCTAATGTTTTTTCATCGCCAATGATTTGCAAAGTCGAGTCAGGAGAAGTATAAATAATCATATCTCCTTTTTCCATATGTTGATGACCAAGTTCAGCTAAAATAACTGTACCAGAAGCGTTTCTATTACCAATAATTTTTCTTCCATCAAATGCTTTTGATAGTTCAGCTACCAAATCATCAGGGAAGCCTTTTTGAGTAAATTGAGGGTTTGGAACTTCTGTATAAATTCCCATCATTTCTCAGTGCCCGGTTAGAGTATCTTTTCCATTTGATATTTCATGTATTTTTGCAACATATGCAAGCGGTTTTTTTACTTTTTGATTATGTCCTGCAATTTTGGCTACTTCGGTAACACCTAATGATTTTCATGTTGGAATTTCTAGTGGTAAGGCTTCAGAGGCATGCAATAAGCTATTTGCACCTTTGTCACCAAATTCTTCTTGACGAGGCTCAGGTCCAATTCCTAAACCATCTGTTACAATAAAAAATATACGATTAAATTTCATAATTTCTCCTTAATGTTTTATTACTTCAACTTGTTCGGTTAAATATATATCCATACTTTTTAAAATTTCTTTATCAGATTCGCTTGATATTGTGGTCCTATGTAAATATAAACCAGCAAGTTTATTAATTTGATCATATGCTTTTTTAGCTATTTTAGATGTTAGCGCACTAATTGAAAGGGCCATAAGTGTTTCTTTAACATCAAGTGATAGATGATTGTAATGTAAGTTTTGTTTTAAATCCTTAACTAATTCTATGACATCAGGATTTAGAACGTCAATTGTTGAATCAATTTTTGCAAAATACTTTAAGGCATTTAGAACTACAGCACTATTAGAATTTAATAACTTAGATTCTTTTCCTAACAAAACATGACCAGAATTTATTTCAATAGCTGAGCAAACTAAATTATTTTTGTTGGTGTATTCATTTGCAAATTTTATTGATCCTATAATATTAGGGTCAATATTGTTATTTTTAATTATTTTATTTAATCTATTTAGATAGACTTTTGGACATTTATCTTGTTGGTAATTTACTTTGGTTTGATAATACCTACATACTATTTCTTTTTGAGAGGCTATGGTAACTGCTTGATCGTTGGTAATACAAAATCCTGCCATATTAACACCCATATCTGTTGGCGATTTGTACAGTGATGTATTGTATATTTTTGTTAATAAATTATTTAATATTGGGAATGCTTCAAGATCTCGATTGTAATTTGTTGCCTTGATTTTATATGCGTTCCAATGAAATGAGTCGATCATATTTATATCATTTAAATCAACTGTAGCTGCTTCATATGCTAGGTTGGTAGGATGATTTACTTGCAGATTTCAAATGGGAAAAGTTTCAAACTTAGCATAGCCAGATTTTATATTATTCTTATTGTCGTGATATAGTTGTGAAAGTATTGCACTTAATTTTCCAGATCCTGGTCCTGGCGCCGTTACGACAATGATTCTTTTTTTAGTAATAGCGTAATCATTTTTGCCAAAACCGCTTTCAGATACAATATGTTCAATGTCGTGGGGATAGTTTTTTATATGATATTGCTTAACAACATTAATCCTTCGTTTAGTTAGCCTATGAATAAAGGACTTGATTTGAATAGAATCTTCATATTGTGTTATTACAACATTTTTAACATCAAGGTCATATTTTTTAAATTTATTAATAATTCTAAAAATATCCTCTTCATATGTAATATTAATGTCAGACCTTATTTTTCTGTTTTTTATATCCTGGGCAGCAATTACTAACATTATTTCAACTTCGTCTTTAAGTTTTAACAGCATTTGTAATTTTGCATCATGTTTAAATCCAGGCAAAACTCTTGTGGCATGAAAGTCATTGAATAGTTTTCCACCAAATTCAACATATAATTTATTGCCAAACTTATCAATTCTCTTCCTAATTTCATCAGATTGAAGATTAATATATTTGTTATTATCAAAACCAATTTCCATAAATTTTTCCTAAAATATAAATTTATTTTAATTCTTAAATAATTTTATAACAATTTAATATTATGATATTAAGAAATTACAAATAGTCATCTTTTAAAAGGAAAACAACGCAACGCTTCATAAACTATATAATGATAATTAGTTTTTAAAGTTTAGATGAGTTTTTAAAAATTATGATTACAAAAAATTAATAAAGGGGAATTTTGACAATTAAATTGCTTCTCTTTACATTGAACTTTGTTATATAAAAACGATTTTTATTTTTCAATTAACCGTGTTGAATGCTTATTTTTAATTGCATTATCAAAGGCGCGAAGACTATAAATCCTCATACATTTTTGATTTTTAGGTAGTAAATAAACTTTTAAAGAATGCTACATCATCAGTGAAACTACTAAGATCAAATGATAGACGTTACTATTTATAGTGCAAAAAATTTTTTGATGCTTCTTAAAGAAAGATTTATTTATTTTAATTTTTAAATAATATGAAGTAAAAAGAACCTAATATGTTATTACTAATTTTTTAAATTTCGTTTTTTAAATATTTTTTCAAACTATAGTTGTATTTATAGAATTAAAATATATTGTTTTTTTAGTGCAATTTTTATTGTAAAAATATGTTTTTGGCAAAGAAAGATTCTTTAGATATAGAAACAAAATTGATTTTAGAATATAAGTTTTTTGGTGTTTCAAAAAGTTAATAATTGAATCTTATTTGTTTGTTCCCATCCTTGTGTAGATTTTTATCTACCTTATATATTTTGCCCCTTAAAATTAGTAGAAAAATAATTTTTTATCTTGCTAATTTATTATTGCAGTCAAATCTTAACTAATGTAAAATTAAAAAATCTTTAAAGGAAAGTAATTTTGGTATTTTTATCATTATTTAAAAAAACAAGTTTTAAATAAAGAGTAAAATTTTATTATATAAAAAATTTCGAAAGGCATAACATGAAATTTAATGAACTAAGAACTAAGATAGTCGCTACAGTCGGACCTTCAAGTGAAAGTTATGAAACAATGAAAGCTTTAATTGAAGCTGGTGTTACAACCATTAGAGCAAATTTTTCACATGGTACAATTGACGATCATAAAAGAAAGTTTGACATTGCTAGACAAATATCAAAAGAAATAGATAGACCAATTTCATTGATGTTGGATACAAAAGGGCCAGAAATCAGAATTGGTAAGATGCAAGATGGCGTTTGCTTAATTCCTGCTAAACATAAATTAACTATTAGAACAGATAAAAAATCATATGAAAATTTAATTGGAGATGAGAATACTATTACCGTTTCATATCGTATGGACCTAGATGTTAATGAAGGTAATAAGGTATTGATTGATGATGGTAAATTGGTAACTATTGTTAAAGAAGTAAAACCTAATGAAGTTATTGTTGAAACTATAAATTCTCATAAATTAAAAACAAATAAAAGAGTTAATATTCCGGGCGTTAATTTCTCTCTACCATTTTTATCAGAAAAAGATATTAATGATATTATTTGAGGAACTCAATATAAAGTTGACTATATAGCAGCATCATTTGTTAATAATGCAGCGCAGGTTAATCAAATAAGAAAAATTCTTGATGAGCATAACGGACAACATATTCAAATAATTTCAAAGATTGAATCTCAAATGGCAATTAACAATATTGACGAAATAATTAGAGCATCTGATGGAATTATGATTGCTAGAGGTGATTTAGGTTTAGAAATACCTTATTATGACGTTCCATATTGAGAAAAGAAAATTATTCGTGCAGCAAGAATTCAAGGAAAGAATGTTATCGTTGCAACACAAATGCTTGACTCAATGGAAAATAATCCTTTACCAACAAGAGCAGAAGTTACTGATGTTTATTACGCTGTTGAATTAGGTGCTGATGCAACTATGCTTTCTGGTGAATCCGCATCTGGAAAATATCCAGTTGAAGCTGTTAAAACAATGGCCAAAATAGCGAAGAGAGCTGAAAAAGAATATTTTACTGAATTATTCTATGAGAAACAAATTCAAAAGGTTGCTAATGATCAAAATTCAAGAATGCTAATTGCTTATGAAGTAGCATCAATATTGCAACCTGGCGATTATAAGTTTGCTATTGTTTTATCACATAGTGGTAAATTATTAAAAGAGGTAGCTAAGTATCGTCCTAATGCTCATATTATTGGTGTTGTAAGTGACGACAAACTTGTATGGAGTTATGGAGTAACTGCGGGCGTATTTTGTGAAAAGCATTCAGAAGCTGTAAGATCTTTAATAAAATATAATCACGATGCTGGACGTCAAGTTTTAGAGGAATATGGTGCTAAAAAAGGTGATAAATTTATTGTTGTGGATAGTTTAAATATTACTTCACATGAGTTCTAAAAGTTATTTTTATTAATAAAAAACCGCAGCGTTAGGCATGCGGTTTTAATTTAAACAATTTTAATTTATTTATTTAGATCATATTTTTTTGTCGAGTTTATATGTATTTCTCAACTTTTTTAGTTGCTTAGAAATTTTTTGATTTATGATGTATGAAAAAGGGTTAAATGTAATTCTTTCATTTGTTTCAAAATATTTATCTAAAAAACCAAATGTTGTTTCACCATACATTGAGTATAGAATTTCACCTATTTTGCTGTCTAGCCAAATATATTTATTAGCAAGAATTTTTCTATCCAAAAAAAGAATCATATTTGGCAATTTGTCAAGAATTTCTAAGGTAGTTAAACTATATAATTTTTCTTCTGATTCTGACTTTGTTAGGAAGAAATCTCTTTTTATTGAGTCAATAATTTTATGTTTACTAAGATAGTAGTAATAACAGAAAAATGTGTGGCCTCATTCTTGGTTATATTCTTCTTCCCCGTCATATAGTTTGCAAAAATCATCATGTTGTTTCTTACTTATTTCCTCAATCGAGAAAATTTTAGTGAAATCTTCATAGGAATTTAACGGCTCATTAAGTTTTTTTAACAAATTTTTTGATTCCTCATATAACACATTTTCATTTTGAATATTTTCGTTTTTCTCTGGTTGCATATTTATTCTTCCCCATTTTTAGGATAATAAAGAATTTATAATTTGATTTCTTAATAACATTTAGTTGTTTAAAATATTAAACGTTATTTATCTTATTATTTCTTTATTCATATATGGAACTAAAACTTTTGGAACAGTTATCGAACCGTCTTCATTTTGATAATTCTCTAAGATAGCAGCAACAACTCTATCAATGGCTAAACCAGAACCGTTTATTGTGTATGCATATTTAGTTTTTCCCTCTTTAGTTCTATATCTAATTTTTGCTCTAATCGCTTGAAAATCCTTATAAATTGAAATTGAACTAGTTTCGCGATATCTCTGCTCAGAAGGAATTCACAACTCAAGGTCAATTGTTTTAGCTGACCCAAATCCCGTATCACCTGTTGATAATATAAGCTCTCTAAAAGGTATTTCTAGTAATTCTAAAATGCTTTTTGCATCATTGACCGTTTTTTGTCATTCCAATAAACCGTCTTCTTGTTTAACAAATTTAACTAGTTCAACTTTGTGAAATTCGTGTTGTCTAATTAAGCCTTTTGTATCTTTACCACCACTCCCAGCTTCAGATCTAAAGCATTTAGTATATGCGACATATTTGATAGGATTTTCAAGATTTAATATTTCATCGTAATGCAAATTGGTGACTGGAACTTCAGCAGTTGGTATCAGCCATAAGTCACTATTTTCGACCTTAAAAAGATCTTCGCCAAATTTTGGGAGTTGTCCTGTGCCATAAAGCATATTTGAATTAACTAGGTGCATTGGCATAATTTCTTTATATCCATTTTTTATATGTGTATCTAACATGAAATTTTCAAGCGCCCTAATTAATCTAGCCCCATCGTTTTTATAAAGTGCAAAGCGTGATTTTGAAAGTTTAACGGCTCTTTGGAAATCCACAATATCAAGCTTAGTTGCGATTTCATAATGCGGCAAGACATTTTTAACTAATCCACGTCCAAGGTTAGCATATTCGCCAATGCAAACATTATCCTCATCGCTTAAACCTATTGGCACGTCATCATACGGGATATTAGGTATTTGTAATAATAACTCATTTACTTCTTTGACAATTTGATTTGTTTCAGATTCGATTGATTCAATTTGTTTTTTGGCTTCATTTACTTCTAGCATTAGCAAGTTATAATCTTGGTTATTTCTTTTTTTGATTCCTATTTCTTCGCTTAGTTTATTTCTTTTGGCCTGAAGACCTTCTAAATTATGAATCAATGAATTTCTTTTGTCACCAAGTTCATAAATTTTATCAAGTGCTAAATGGTCAAAATTTCTGTTAGCAAGTTTTTTAATTACTTCTTCCTTATTTTTTAAAAGATATTTTAGATCAATCATATTTTAAACTCCCTGAATTAAACTATCAATAATTTTATACTTTTTTAATAAAGTATGGTTGTTATTAACTTTAATTTGCATATCCTTAAATAGGTCATAAAAAAGTATGATTGTGCTACAATTAAAAAGATATGCTTAAACAGAATTTTATAGTAACTGGAACATTTGAAAAAGTGTTATGGAGATCAAGAGATCAGCGTACAGCAATTGTGGCTTTTAAAGTTTTAGAAAATGATAAAAAAAATCCAATAATCTTAAATTCCTATAATTCAATAACCATAACTTTTTATGATCATTTATTTGACGAATTAAAAATTGAAATTCACGAAAAAAAATATGAAATAAGCGTAATTAAAAATAACCTTTCAAAATATAATGATAGTTATTTGATCGATTCCCAAATCCCTTTTAAAAAAGTTACATCTGAGCTTCTAATTGAGGAAAAAAATGAATATTTAAGTCAAGTTTTTAAATTAGAGCTATTTAATGAATTAAAAAATGTTAAGTTTAATACATTAATAAGAGATTTAGGAGAAGATGTTTTTCAAAAAATTTATGACGATAAAAAGCTTTATGGACAAACATTTGGTATCACTGCGGAAGATTGAAAAAGACTTGTGGAAATAATAAAAAATAACTTTCAATATTTAATTGATATATCACACCTTTTTAAGATTAATGTTTCAAAGGCAACAAGCAGGTTAATTTTAAAGAAATTTAGTAGCCTTAAAAGTTTTTTAGATGAGTATTTTGATAATTTATACGATTTTTATTTTGACCTTGAAGAATATGAAAATATTAAGATATCTGATATTGATAAGATTGCAATTGAATTTAATCCTACATCGCTAGTTCAAAAAAACGCAACTTATTTATATGCATTTGTGGAAGAATATTTTTTTAATTCTGGTAATACGCGAATTAAAGTAGATAAATTTTATAAAACCCTATGTAATATTTTTAATAATGAAATTTTTAATAGTATTAAGAAACATTTTGATGAGACAGTTGCCCAATTATTAGAAAAAAGATTGCTTATTTCTTTAAAATACATTGATGGTGAGTACTATACTACTCGCGATACAATCTATAAAGAAGAATATGTTGTAAAGCGTCTTTCATATATATTAAAGAAATCAAATTACGAAGAGCCTAATATTTTAAATATTCCATCGATTTTTGATGCACAACAAGTCACAGCTATTAAATCGGCTTTAACTGAGAATTTAGTATTAATTACTGGCAATCCCGGGACTGGTAAAACATTAATAACTAATGAAATTATTGACCAATTAGCTAAAAAATATGATCATAACGATATAGCAATTTTAACTCCGACTGGTCGAGCAACAATTAATATTAATATAAAGCAAGAAAATATGAAGGCCCAAACTATTCATAGTTTTTTGCGTTGAGATCAAGAAAGTAACAGATTTTTTACTAATGAAGATTCAACCTCTGATATTAGTATTTTAATTATTGATGAGTTTTCAATGGTGTCATTGGATTTATTTTATAATCTTTTAAAAGGTATATCAAAATATACATTAGCTAAAATTATCTTGGTTGGCGACAAGGATCAATTGCCGGCCATTGGCAGTGGCTACTTAATTAAGGATTTTATTGAGAATAATATTTTTAAAACTATTATTTTAACTAATATATATCGTCAATCTGGAAACTTTGATATTGTTAAAGATGCTTTAAAAATAAATGAAGGGGTATTTCCGGATTTTGAATCAAAAAATTCTGAATTTTATCCAACAAATCGCCTTGAACTTAAAAATAAATTAATTAAGAAGATTGAAGAATTATTAGCTCAAGGCTATACAAAAAAAGACATAGCTATTCTTAGCCCAATATATCGTTATGAAACTGGTATTGATGAAGTTAATGAGGCTCTTATTAGTTATTTTAGAAATAAAGAAAAACCTGAAGTCGCTAAATATCGTGAAAGAACATTAGCAATTAATGATAAAATTATCAACCTAGTTAATGATTCTAAATTGAAAGTTTTTAATGGTGAAATAGGTTATATTTCGAAATTTATATATGCTAAATCAACAACAAAAAAGGAACCTATTTTATCACACATTTCCATTGAATTTGATAGTGATGACAAAGTGGTTACCTTACCAAGAGCCTATTTCTTTGAAAATACCTATTCAGCCTATTGTACAAGTGTTCACAAATATCAAGGTAGTGAGTGCAAGGCTGTAATTGTAATTTTATTCTCAGAAGCCAAAAAATTATTAAGTAAAAAATTAATATATACAGCAATAACAAGAGCAAAGCAATATAGTGTTATTATAGGTGAAAAAAGTGCGCTAGAATTTGGTATTGCAAATGATGATGATTCCAAAAGAATTACTAATATTCAATATCTATGAATGAAAAATCATAAATAACAAATATTTTGTTTTAATTTTTAATTATTTAAGGAGAAATTATGAAATTAATTGTTGGATTGGGAAACCCAGGTGTTGAGTACGAGAGAACAAGACATAATGTAGGTTTCATGGTTATTGACAAACTTGCCGAGAAATTAGAATGTCCCCTAAAGGAAAAAAAGTTTAATGGAATTTTTTATAAGGATAGTGAAATAATTTTAGCTAAACCCTTGACATATATGAATAATAGTGGCGAATTTATTAAAGCAATTTGCGATTATTTTGAAATAATGATCGATGATATCATTGTCGTTTATGATGATATGGATACCGAACTTGGTAAAGTTACTATTAGACAATCAGGCTCTTCAGGAGGCCATAATGGCATTAAGAGCATTATAAACCATCTAGGCACCCAAGATTTTAAACGTTTAAAAGTGGGGATTGGTAGAAAGGAAAACGCTATTAACTTTGTTTTAGGAAAATTTAGTTATAGTGATTCATTGGTAATTGAAAAAGTTATTGATGCAGCATCTGATGCCTTAATTCAATTTATTAGTAATGATATTCGTTATGTTATGAATAACTATTCAGGTAAAATTTATGGAAAATAAGTTAATTGAATTAAGACAAAAATTTTTTAATGAATTTATTAATAACCTTGTTTCATTGGATGAAACCTTTATCCTTGGCATTAGTGGTGGTCCTGATTCAATGTGACTGCTCAATCTTATGAAAAATCAAAAAATTATTGTTGCTTGTGTTAATTATAATAAGCGTGAGGACTCGTGAAAAGATGAAAAAATAGTTCGAGATTTTTGCTATAAAAATAACATCGTATGCGAAATTTTTTCAATAGAAAAATCAAATGATCATGTTGGTAATTTTCAAAAAATAGCACGTGATCAAAGATATACATTTTATAAAAAAATTTATGATAAATATAAGGCTAATTATTTAGTTCTTGCGCATCACAAGGATGATTGTCTTGAAACATTCTTATTTCAGAAGCAAACCTTTAGGCACCCCAAACAATATGGAATAATGCCATTAAATAAAATTAATAACATGAATATTTTTAGACCGATGATTAATTTGTGATATAAAGATGAAATTTTAGCATTCTGTAATCAATTTGCGATACCATATGCTATTGATTATACAAATAATTTGCCTATATATACTAGAAATAAAATTAGAATTGGACTAAAAAAATGTTCTTCCTTACAAAAAGATGAATTATTTTTAAAATTAAAATTCTTGAATAAAGAATTAGAGAAAAAACAAAATCTTGTAAATAATGAATTTAAAAAGTTTAGGGAATCTAATTACAATTATAAAATTCTAAATTTTGATCATTGTTATATTAATGAAATTTTATTTGAATATTTGCACGCTAATGTTAAGGATATTAAAATTTCATTAAATAAATTAAATTCATTTAAAAAGTTTATTATGTCTCAAAAAAATTTTAAAGGTTTTAAAATTAATGATGAAGTAATTATCTATAAGAAGCAAGCGTCTCTAAAAATTTGTAAAAATTAATTTTTATTTTATAATTTTGCTAATAAATTATATTAAATTACTATAGAAAGGAGTTTTATATGGGAAATAAAAATAACTCTCCACAACCGAAAGAAAAGAAAAAAATTGGATTATTTGGAATAGTTGGGATTTTTATTGCTATTGTTGCCTTTATAGTTCTTGTTTTAATTGCAGTTGATCAAATTCGTGCTGCTTCAATCAAATACGAGAATCTAGGTTTTTTAGAAAAAGTCGTAAGAGAAACAGCAAAAAGTAAAACTGATGGTCTTTATGTTTCGCAATGATTAGAAAATACTTATTCTGATACTTTAAATATTACAGTTAATGGAACCCAGAATGAATTGCAATTTTTGCTTGGTCGAAAATTTTATCCCTTTTCATCTTATTCATTTACGATTAACTTAAGTGGATTATTAGAAAGGGAATTACCATCTTCATTAATTTCATGAACAAATACTAAAACATATTATGAAGCTCTTAGTGCCATAACTTCAACAAGTGGTGGTATTTCTGGCTCATTTAGTTCAGCACCAATTCCACAGGCCGGCATCTTCGAAAAATACATAAGTCCAGCGATTAATGTAATCTTCTTTGGAATTATTATTATTGCTATTGTATTTAGCTTAAAATCAATGTCAAGAAGAGGATTGGGCGGTGATTTTGGTATAGGTAATAAATCATTAGCACAAAGAGTATATTCAAATAAAAAATTCTCAGATATAGCAGGAAATGAGGAAGTTAAGGAAGAAGTTAAAGAATTAGTTGATTATTTAAAAAATCCTAATAAATATGATGCTGCGGGTGCTAGAATCCCTAAAGGTATTTTACTTGGAGGGCCTCCAGGAACTGGCAAAACCTTAATTGCAAAAGCTACAGCAGGGGAAGCTAATGTGCCTTTCTTCTTTATTTCTGCTTCGAATTTTGTGGAAATGTTTGTTGGTCTTGGAGCCAAACGTGTTAGAGATATGTTTGAAGAAGCAAGAAAACATGCACCTGCAATTATATTTATCGATGAATTAGATGCTGTAGGTAGATCGCGGGGCGCTGGAATTGGTGGCGGAAATGATGAGAGAGAACAAACTCTTAACCAATTGCTAGTAGAAATGGACGGCATTAAGGAAAATAGTGGAATTTTAATTATGGCAGCAACTAATAGAACCGATGTTCTTGATCCTGCCTTATTAAGACCTGGTCGTTTTGATAGAACTATTACTGTCGGACTCCCTGATATTAAAGAAAGAGAACAAATCCTAATATTACATGCGAGAGGAAAAAGAGTTGATCCTAAAATTAGTTTCTCACAATTGGCTAGAAGAACTCCTGGATTTTCGGGTGCCCAACTCGAAAATGTAATTAATGAGGCTTCATTATTGAGTGTTAGAGAAAGAACTCTATTTATTACTTTAGAACAAATTGATGAAGCTATTGATAGAGTTATGTCGGGTCCTGCTAAGAAATCAAGAACAATTTCTGAAAAAGAAAATATAGCAGTTGCGTATCATGAAGCGGGACATGCCGTTGTTGGAATTAAAATGAAAGGCGGCAATAAGGTACAAAAGATTACCATTATCCCTCGTGGTCAGGCAGGTGGATATAATTTAATGATGCCTGAGGAAGAAAAATACAATCGTTCAAAATCAGAGTTAATTGCTATTATTACTTCATTTATGGGTGGCCGTGTCGCCGAGGCAATTATTTATGGAAAGGAAAATGTGTCAACTGGTGCTAGTGATGATATTGCTAAGGCAACATCTATTGCACGTAGAATGGTTACTGAATGAGGTTTATCTGATTTAGGACCTATTAAGTATGAGGAAGATACATCAAATCCATTTTTAGGGCGTGATTATATGAAAAACGCTTCCTTTTCAAACAAGGTCGGCCAAGAAATTGATGAACAAATTCGCAAAATTATTCTTACAGCAGAACGCGAAGCACATAAAATTATTTCAGAGAATCGCGATTTATTAGAGTTAATTAAAGATGCTCTTATTATTAAAGAAACAATCGTTGCTGAGGAAATTGAATATATTGCTGAAAATATGAAATTACCAGAAGGGCTAAGCAAAACAAAAGAACAATTAAAAGTAGATTATTCAGAAGTTGATTTTAATAATTTATTTAATGAAGTTTCAGGAGCTAAAAAAATAACTGAGGATAAATATAAAAACGACTTAGCAAAGGAACTTGCAAAACATGATGTTCCATTGGATGATAATTTGTCTGGTAATGATGAAAATGATGATAATAATTAAAATTGAATAACTTTTTATTTAAAATCCCAATAGACAATAACATGGTGTCTTTTGGGATTTTAATTTAATAATTTGTCATATGTGTTATATTAAGTGTCTTTTTTAGCTTTAATTTGTTTATGTAATTGTTATATATTATAATTTAGTTAATTATAAATTACTGTATAGATAATGTAAATTAAACACGCAAAGGAAGAAAAGATTATGAAGAAGAGTTTATTAAAAATATTATTGCCCTTAACAAGTATCGGAATTGTTCCTGTTTTAGCAGTTTCATGTTCTAATTCTGAAAAACAATTATTAGAAAAAGAAATTGAAAATGTTAATAAAACTATCAAAGAGGATAAAAGTTTAACTGCCGAAACAAAAGTTTTATTAGCGCAAAGTGTTACAAAGACAAGAAAATTATTAGCTCAAGCGAAGTCAGATGCAGAAATTAAACGAATAAAGGATGCATTTATTAATGAAATTAATGAGATTAAATTAAAAAACAAACAACAACCAACACCTAAACCAGATGACAAACAAGGCGATAATCCAAGTGCTCCTATTGATGAAACAAAAAAAGAAAATAAAGTAATTAAGAAATTAAAAGATATCTTTGAGGTTAGTGAAGAAAATAAAACTAAATATGGTGCCAAATTATTAAATAAAGAAGTTTGATTATGATATGGCAGAAAAGATAAAAATATAGTTGTAACACAACAAGGTAAGAATCCTAATTGAAAAAAAAGTGTTGATGTAATATTTACAATAAAAAATACTAGTTTATTGGAAGATACACAACTTGTTAATTCTGAAAAATCAACCTATGAAAATAAGAAAAGAAATTCAATAGAATTGCAATCGCAGCTTAACTATAAAATAGTCAAAAAGAGTGAGAAAGATGATTCTGATGGAAAAAATAAGACTGTTGATTTTGGAGTAATTGTTGAATATAAAAGTGCATCATACAGTAAAGATGGAAATCACATAATTTCCGATATTTCTAATACTTCTAAATTAGAATTTTCAATTAAGGTACCAAAAACTAATGAAAAAATTAGCGATGTTGATGCCTTTATTAAAACTACACAAGGTAAGTTTAAACTAAATGATAAATATTCTAAAAAAGATTCTTTAAAAGAAGATTTAAAACAAAAGAAGATTGATCTATGATATTCATACACCTCGCATGCCATTGTTTGGACCGAAAGAAATCAACACCCTAATTGAAAAGATTTGACTGAATTGGACCAGGTTTTATTATCAAGTGGTATTGAGTGAAATAAAGACGGAAAGAACTATCAACTTGCAAACCCTTCTAATCCAACATACATTAGTAAAAATAAAACAAAAATCAGTAGCAAGCTTGATTACGAAGTTAATGAAAAAGACGGCAAATTTATTTTAATAATTAAATATAAAGGTGCTGAATTTGTTAAAAATGGTGTTCCTATTATTGGCAATGAAGTTGTTTCTTCCGAAATAGAAATTGCTTAAAATAAAAAGAAAATAGAGGGAATTTCCTCTATTTTTATTAGTCTTAAATATTCTAAATATCGCCGGAATTTATTAATTGTTTTTTAATATCGTTAATAAGTTTTTTAGAAAAAATACCCCTTTTTAATCTACTTTGTTCTTCTAAAAAATCAAGTTCATTATAGATGCGATAAATCAATTTTAAAGGATAATTTAACTTAGTTATCGATTCTTTAAAGTCAATTCAGTCAATAACGTTAAACTCATCATCGTTGTAACATTTAATATCAAGGTCAAAGTCAATGTATTTAATGATATTATCCTCAATAAAAAAGGGGCTAGCTAAATTAACATAAATATTGTTTGGTCTATCATCATTAAGAGTTATCGAAGCATTATAAAATTTATTTTTTGCAAAGAAAAACAAAATAGGTTTTGAAACTAGCCAGTTGATATTTGATTCTTGCACTTTTGTTTTCATTAATAAAACAACAACAAAATCATCAAGATTAGCTATGATTTTACACCCTTCATATTGTCGATATAATGTGCCATCATACTTAAAAGCTTGAACAGAAACTAGTTGGCCCATTTGATATAGTTTCTTAGGTTTTCTTGATTCTAATTTTGATATATTTTCTTGTTTTGCTAAATCATGAAAACTCTTAATCTCATTATTAGAGCTCATGTATCCTCATTTTTAAATAATTAATATATGTATAAGAAACTAATTTTACTTAGTTAGTTATCATAAAAATTATAAACAAAAGTTACTAAAAACCATCTTTTTTAAAAAATATGCAAGAAGGTTTTATACAATTTTATCTATGAGATTAAGACATAATAAAAACGCATTAAGCACTCTCGAAAATAGCGAATTTTATATTAACCAATTCCCTTATACACCTAAAAAGGATGCCGTTGTTGAGATTGGTATGGGAAAGGGTAAGATGCTTTCAGAATTAGCACTATGTCATCCGGAAAATGAATATATAGGTATAGAGAAATACTCGACCCCAGCATTATCGGCGCTCAAGAAGATTGAACAAAAGTCTTTAAAAAATATGAAGATAATTGTGGGCGATGCTGCTAAACTTAATGAAATTATTGCCGATAAGGTAAAAACAATTTGGCTAACTTTTTCTGATCCATGGCCTAAAAAAAGGCATTTTAAGAGGAGACTAGTTTATAAAACTTTTTTAGAACAATATAAATCTGTTCTTGATAAGGAAGGCAAAGTTTATTTTAAGACTGATAATAACGGGTTATATGAATTTGCATTGGAACAATTAAAGGAATTTAACGCTGATATAATTTATCATACGTCGGATTTACATAATTGTAATTATCAAATTGAAAATAAATTGACTGATTATGAAGAAAAATTCAGAAATGAAGGCAAAAAAATTTATTTTATTGCTTTTAAATTTTAAACCATAAAAAGTTTATGGTTTTTTTATGCCTTTAATTTTTATATCTTTTTTGATATAATTAATATATTACTTTGTAATATATTATAGGAGTAAATATGCTTAATGATGAAGAAAAAAAACTAGATGAACTAAAAATGAGCCAGGAAAAAAGCAAAGAGGAAACAATAGATGATTTTTATGCGGTTAGCGATGAAATTAAAAGAGTTTTTGATGACGAGCCAAAAGAAACAATAGATGATGAAGAGGAATATATTCCCCAAAATAATGAAAGCTATGTTGTCCAAAGTCAAATTCTAGATAGTGAAGTAAACGGGCTAAGACCAGCTGATCTTGCAACGGTTATGAAGAGTTCGTTTCTTGAATATGCAATGAGTGTTATTGTTGCAAGGGCTTTACCTGATGCAAGGGATGGACTAAAGCCAGTTCATCGTAGAATATTATATGGTATGAGCGAATTAGGGATGTTTCATAATGTGCAACATAAAAAATCTGCTCGTATTGTTGGGGATGTGTTGGGTAAATATCACCCTCATGGTGATAGTTCAGTTTATGAAGCAATGGTTAGAATGGCTCAAGATTTTTCTTTGAGATATCCTTTAATTGATGGCCATGGTAATTTTGGTTCTATTGATGGCGATTCTGCTGCTGCTATGCGTTATACAGAAGCAAGGATGTCAAGGATTGCAGGCGCTATGGTTGATGGTATTAAGAAGAATACTGTTGATTTTATTGATAACTATGATGGGACAGAAAAAGAACCAGTAGTATTGCCTTCTAGATTTCCTAATTTATTAGTTTCTGGTTCATATGGTATTGCTGTTGGTATGGCAACAAGTATCCCACCTCATAATTTAAATGAGGTTATTGATGGTGTTTGTGCATTGGCAAAAAACCCTGATATTACAATAAGTGAATTAATGGAATATATTCAAGGGCCAGATTTTCCAACTGGGGGGATAATTTTTGACAAAGAAGGTTTAATACGCGCCTATGAAACAGGAGTTGGCCGTGTTACTATACGTTCAAAGGCAACTATTCAGGAATTGAGTAACGGCAAATCTAAAATTATTATTACAGAAATTCCATACGGTAAAAATAAAGCAAACTTAATTGAAAGTATAAATCATTTAATTAAGGATAAAAAAATTGAAGGAATTTCTGATTTTCGTGATGAATCAAACCGCGATGGTATAAGAATTGTAATCGAAATTAGGAAGGCATATGTCCCAGAAGTTATTTTGAATAAATTATTTAAATTAACAGAATTTCAAACTAGATTTTCATTTAATATGGTAGCTCTAGTTAATAATGAACCGCAAAAACTTAATTTAAAAACTGCTTTAGAAGTATATTTAAAACACCAAATTAATGTTCTTACAAGAAGATTGCAATTTGATTTAGAAAAAGATTTAGCAAGAGCTCATATTTTGGAAGGCCTTAAAATTTGCGTTGAAAATATCGACCGTGTAATTGAAATTATAAAGAAATCAAAAACTGATGTAGAAGCACAAACAGAATTAAGTAATAAGTTTAATTTAAGTGAAATTCAAACCAAGGCCATTGTTGATATGAGACTCGGCAGACTAACTGGATTAGCTATTACTAAGATGAATGAAGAGCTGGCATTAGTTCACGAAAGAATTGGCGAATATCAAAGAATATTGGGCGATAAAACTGCTTTAATTGATCTAATAATAAAAGAGTTAAACGAAATCAAAGAAGCATATGGAGATAGCCGTAAAACACAAATTAATTGAGACGAAGCCTCTGATATTAATAATGAGGATTTGATTCCTAGAAAGGACGTTGTCATTACTGTTACTACAAATGGCTATTTAAAACGTTTAGATTTAGATGAGTACAAAGAACAAAACCGCGGTGGCGTTGGTGTTTCAACTGCTAAAACCTATCAAGACGATGATATTCAAGACATTCTGGTAGCTAATACACATACTGATTTATTGATATTTACTACTGGAGCTAAGGTTTATCGTGTAAGAGGATATGAAATCCCAGTGGGGACTAAGCAATCAAAAGGTACACCAATTATTAATATCATTGGTGCTTTAAGTAGTGATGAACGTGTTATAAAAATATTAAGTGTTGATGATAGCGACTATGATAAAAATAAATTCTTAGTAACTGTAACTAAGAAGGGAATTATTAAAAAATCACATTTATCATTATATAAATTAATTAATCGAAACGGAAAACTAGCATTTGGATTGCGGGATGGAGATAGTCTTGTTGAGGCACTAGTTGCGACTGATAATGAGGACATCTTTATAGCAGCCAATAATTCAAAATTATCACGTTTTGAGGTGGCTGATATTAATTCAAAAGGTAGATTAGCAGCTGGCGTTGTGGGAATAAAAATAGGAGAAAATGAAAAGGTAGTTTCTGTTTCGACCTCGAGCGAGGGGAATTATATTTTTAGTCTTGGTGCAAGTGGATATGGAAAATTAAGCCTTGTTGATTCATTTAGAAAAACAAAAAGAAATTCAAAGGGTGTTTTAGCTTTAAATGAAGGAAAAGCTGGCGAACTTGCTTACTCAGCAACTGTAAAAGGAACTGAGGATATAATTGTTATAACCGACGAGGGTGTTACAATTAGATTTTCACTAAAAGCCGTAAGTATTACTGGAAGAAATGCAAAAGGAGTTAAATTAATCGATCTAAAGAAGAGAAATTCTTCTATTGTTGCAGTGGCAAAAGTAATTAACGAAACAGGCGAGGAAAATGAAACACGTCAATTGACTGATACTGAATTAAAAGATATTACCAGTGATGTTGATCTTGATATTCAAAATGAAGAAAAGACCAATAATAATGAATAAAAATTGTTTAAATAAAAAATCTAATATTAAATTAGTTAGTCAAAATATTATAAAATATTAGATGTATTTAAACCAAGCACAAAATAAATCTTTTGTTGTTATATATTAAATACGCATAGTTGCAAGTAAAGGTCCATTTTAGGACTTTTTTATTACTTTTTTAGTGCTTTTATAATGCCTATGTTAATTATGCTATAATTTCACTATAAAATGAATAAATCAATCAGATTAAGAATTAAAATCAATAAAATCTAAGGGATAAAAAGGCCACTTTTTTGTGGCCTTTTCTTTTAAATTTACGGAGGAACTTTATGTCTAAAAATAGGAGAATTTTATTATCAATAGGGTTAATTTCACCATTAATTACCATTCCTGTGATATCAATTTCATGCAGTCAGGATGCAAAAAAAGATTTAAAAAAAATTAAGAATTTATTAAAAACTTCTGTTGAGGAAACAAACGCAATCTTTAGTGCAAATAAGGCATCGCTAGCTTTTAGCTTCGAAGAAGAGGAAGTTTATCAAAAGGCTATAGATAAAGCTATGGATATCCTAAAAAACAGTAGTGATTTAATTATGATAGAATCTACTACTAATCATATGGAAATAGCAAAAAATGAAATGGAATCTAAAATTGCTAATTTGTCAAAAAAATCTGATCAAGAGTTGCTTAAATTAGCGGAATCGTATACAAGATTTAGTTATCCAAGTATAGAAAATACTACATTAGCACAAGCTGATTTGAGCAAAATTATTAAGATTTTGCCTAAGACTTTTGAATTTAGTCAATACAAGGCTGTTAAAAACGAAGAAACTAATGACATTACCTTTATATATCGACTACAAAAGAAAAATACCAATATAAGACATGAAAAAAATAAATTTTTCATTCTAACTGGATGAAAAAAAGGTATGAATCAAATAAACAAAGAATTAGAAGAAAAAACAAAATTAGATGAGAACCTTACAAAGTTAAAGATAAGATTTAATAATGAAAAGGCTTATCAAAACGTACTTACGAATGTATCAATTAATAATTTTGAAAATAAGCCTAACTTTGTTGTTTCGGAATATGATAAAAATTTGTATAATTTTGAACTTTCTAATCTAGTTAAGGTGTCTGATAATGAATATAAAATTGATATTCTATTATATTCAAATACAGACAAAAAAATAAGTAAAAAAATAACCAAAACAATTGATAAAGAAAGATATGCGCATCCTTCTTCTATTAATCCTCATAATTTAACGCAAGAAAAGCAAAAAGAATTTTTAGTTGCACAACTTAAGGATGTTCTTGTTTATCCTTATTATTCAAAAGATAAAACATTTATCGAAAAGGGCGATTATGCAAAATTAACTAATAAATCTTATTGATTAACAACAAAGAATCATCAATTACAATATGTTTTTAAAGATATAAAAGAAGAAAAAGGCATTAAAAAAATAACTATCGAAGTTTCCTTTGCTGATTGAAGCAAAAGCCCTATGATTTCATATGACGTGCAATTTGATTTGAATAAATTAGGCATTGAAGAATTAAATAATATAAGAAAGCAAAAAGGCCAAGAACCCCTTGAAGATATTCAAGCTCCAACTAATACCATTGAAAATAAACAATATAAACAAATAAAATTAGCCGATTTTAAGGAAACACCTTCTGATGAATATCTAACTAGTGATAATGGTTTTAAAAGAATTCATGATAAGGCTTTGAAGAATCTTAAATCAAAAGAATTAGTTTTAATAAATAATGAAATTAAAGAAAAAATTTTAAAAGATGGTGAAAAATTTATAGCAGCCCAACATTTTGAATTTAACAAAAATACTTATCAAATTGATTCAGAATTATTCTTTTACAATTACACCCAAACCTTTATTGATACACAAAATGTTCTAATATTCTCAAAACCAATTATTGAAAACAAAAAAATTAAATCAATAAAAGTAAGTTTGGGTAGCTTAACCGATGTTCTGAATAAAGATTATGCAAGAATAAGCTCAACAAGAGTTAAAATTAACGATGAAAAAACAGCAGAAGAGGATATAAAGAGACTTCAATTAACTGAAGAAATAAAAGCAAGAGGTTTTGATAAAAAACTTAAATATAATGGTAGTTTTACCGAGGAAAATTTTAACCTTGACAATTTAGTTTACGAAATAAATGTACCTGAAGGATTTGAAATAATTAAACCTACAAAATTCGAGGTTAAGACCAAAAAGTCTAAGACAAAAATTTCTGTAATTGTTCGATATAAAAAAAATAATATTGAATCCTTTGCTTTTGTTACTGTATTTGAAGTTAATTAGCATAAATTTTATTGGAAATAAGTAATTTAAAAATTTATATAAATAAAATTCTAGGTTTTTACTACCTAGATTTTTATTTATAGTTTATAAACACAAAAGTAAAAAAAGTCTTAATTTTGAGCCGTGTTGATTTTATTAGAGACTAGAAATTATTTTTTGCAATATGTTAAAATACACTTATTTTTTTAGATACATAATTGATTTTGTTTCTAATTATTCTAATAATTGGATAAACTGCAAATATAGCAAATGTATAAATTGGTATTTCAACTAAACTCTTAAATATGATAGGTACCATAAAGAAGAAATAATATTCACTATGTTTTCATGTCCCACTTCGGAAACGGTTATGATAGTTAATGTATGCATACGGACCTCATAATCATCTAGTTATTATTAGTATTCCAAATACAGTTAATAAAATATTGAATAATAGAAACATTGCATATTTAACGTGGACATTTCTTGTTACTAAATATGTTATTAAGAATGCTTCCGATATTATTCATATAGATGCTATTCCAAATGTAGATATGCCTATAACAGCGTTGATTGATAGTTTTCTTTTTCTTTTTAGAGACCCCTCACTAATTGGTAGGGAATTATATTCTTTTAGTAGGATTAAAATAAAAATTGTTGTAATAATGGTTAGAAAAATAAAACCCATTGCTCATGTTGCAGTTTCGTTTTTTTTATTTAATCCCCTCATAAAATATCCAGCAAGAAAAGCTATTAAAATAGGGACAATCGCATACTCAGGCATCCATGTTGATATTCCAAAGATCAGTTGATTAATCGTATCACATAATAAACCAATAATTGCCCCTTTTCAAGGCCCAAGCGCAAGACCAAAAATAATAAAAACTGCATATGTTATTGAAATGTTAAAAGCACCAATAAATACAAATTTTTCTATGGCTGCGGACACCATATATAATGATAATAATAGACCAAAAAGTGCTATTTCAAAAATTGAAAACCGATAGGTTTTAGTTTTGATATTTCTATGTATATCTTGAACTCAATTTATAAAGAAAGCACATACCCCCTTAATCATGATTTTTAAGATTAATTATAGCAAATATAGAAATTAAGCTAGTAAATTATTAAAATCCTTAAATAGTTTCGCCCATTAAAAATAGAACTATAAAAAAGTTAATAAAACTGTTTTAATTTGTTTAAAATGCTAAATTTGCTCATAATTCTAAAAACCAGAAAAAAAGCAAATAATAAATTCCAAGAAGGCCAAATAATGCAGGAAGATGATTTAATTAAAAAAGAAAGAGAAATTAATAATACGCAAAATTTCACAGAATCTCACGGCAAAGAATCTTCAAAACCTGAAAATAAAGGCAATGATTTAGATAACTTAATTATTGATGATAGCAATGAAAAAGGCGATTTTAAGGATATTCAATCTAGTATGATTGGTTAAAAAATAAAAATGTTGGTGATGATAAAACACAAAAAAGGTAATGGTAGACAGGACTTATAACAAAGTTAAGCGGAATTAAAAAGCGTATCACAAAAGCAAGATCTCCCAACATCGAGTATTGACTTATGTGCTGCGAAAATAAAAAAAATCAAAGAAAATGAAAAATGATTATGCAAAAAAGCAATTAGCTTTAAACCTTTTCTAAACCTGAATCGAATACTTTAAATTAAAATTATTGAAGATGTGTAAGATAAAATTGCAATTTAACTAAAAAAGAGTGCCACAAAAAGGTAATAGCAAATGTGAATTATTAATAAAGGAATTAGGATGATTTTGGAGTCATCCCATTTTTTATATTGATGGCTTAAACCAGCAGACTCAATTGATAAAGCAAAGAATAACTTTTATTTATAAAAATAGAATTTTTTGATATTTTGTTGATAAATTTCACAAAAAAAAAAAAAAAAACTATGGTGTAATTTAGTAAATTGATAAACATTTTAAGGAGAAATTTATGAAAAAATCTAACAAAATTTTATTAACATTAGCAAGCATTTCAATACCTTTTATAACAGCTGCAACTGTTATTTCTTGCAGTTCAAATAATGATAATAAACCTAGCAATCCTAAAATAGATGATCAAAAGAAACCAGAGGATCCCAAAAAGAAGGAAGAAGGCAAAGAACAAGAAAAGAAACCAGAAGATCCCAAAAAGAAGGAAGAACAAGAAAAGAAACCACAAGATCCTAAAAAGAAAGAAGAAGGCAAAGAACAAGAAAAGAAACCAGAATCAGGGAAGAAAGAAGAACAAGAAAAGAAACCAGAAATTGATGGTAAAAATAAACCTGGCGATGACAATAAAAAAGATGATCAAAATAAGGAAAATGGCTCAGATGAAAAAGATGGTATAACACCAAAAATTAGTCTAAAAGCACAAGAAATACAAAATGAAATTAAGGTTAACGAAGATGAAATCGATAAAAAAACCGTTGAACTTGAAACTATTCTTGAAACTATTTCTAAATCAGAATTGAATGATTTAAAAGCAGCTATTGAGAATGCAGATGAACAAATTGATAATCTAACTCAAAGCAAGGTTGACGATGCTGATAATGCTCAGGATTACGAAGAATTAAAAAAAGAATATGAAGATTTAAAAACAAAGAGTCAACAGAGAAAGCAAAAAGTTGAAGAATTATTAAACTACAAGGTAGATAAATCTGAGTTTGCTATCCAAATAGCAGAATTAGAGCAAGAAAAGACTGATGCGGACACTCAAATTAAGCAACTTATGGAATATTTAAATGATAATGATTTCAATAGTAAAAATATTAATGATTTAATCAAAGTCTTTGAAAAAAATAAACAAGAAATTGATAAAAGAATTAATATATATAAACGTCTTTCAATAGCTAATGTCATAGCAGAAGATATCAAAAAGGAAATAGGGGAATTAGAAAAATCTACTGATAAAGATCCTGAAGATGAAGAGTTAAAAACACAATTAAATAATAAAATGAAAACTTTAAATAAATTAAGTGAAGAAATTGAAGATTTAATTGCAAAGGTATTTCAAAAGGAAATAGAACTTGAACTAAATTTGTAGGTAGCACAAAAAAATTTAATAAGATGATTTTGTAGTCATCTTATTTTTTATATTAATGGCTTAAACCAGCATACTCAATTGATAAAGCAAAGAATAACTTTTATTTATAAAAAACAGAATTTTTTGATATTTTGTTAATAAATTTCACAAAAAAAAAAAAAAAAACTATGGTGTAATTTAGTAAATTAATAAACATTTTAAGGGGAAATTTATGAAAAAATCTAACAAAATTTTATTAACATTAGCAAGTATCTCAATACCTTTTATAACGGCTGCAACTGTTATTTCTTGCAGTTCAAATAATGATAATAAACCTAGTAATCCTAAAATAGATGATCAAAAGAAACCACAAGATCCTAAAAAGAAAGAAGAACAAGAAAAGAAACCAGAAGATCCTAAAAAGAAAGAAGAAGGCAAAGAACAAGAAAAGAAACCAGAAGATCCTAAAAAGAAAGAAGAAGGCAAAGAACAAGATCATGATAAAAAACCTCATAAACCATCTATAAAGTTAGACGAGAATGCTTTCAAAAACATTGCTCCAGATATTATTTTTGATTATAATGAGCCTTCAAATGAACAAATTCAAAAGATAGTTAATAATTATTATAATCAATATCTATATCAAAAATACGACCCCTCAAAAGAGGGAGAAGGAATTAGATTTTCTTTTTCATTAGAAGAAGAAAATAAAAATCCATTAAATACTGATAAGATTATTTTTAATAAAGACATCATTATCGATGGTAAAAAACAAAAGCAAAAACAACAAGAATATTTAAAACAATTATCCAAAATCATTGTTTCTGATTTAAAAAATAACACACAAGCCTCTTTAAATGGTAATAATAATAGTATAACATTATCTTTATTTGAAAAAGAACAACAAAAAGAAATTTTAAATACCTTTGAAGAACATATTAAAAATAAATGAAATGATATAACAAAATCTTTTGTTTATGATGAAACATTATTTACTTCTAATAATCTTAGTGTTGAAAGTTTTAAAAACAGCATAAGTGAATATTACAAAGCAGCTGATCCTACAAAGAGAACTATTAAACAACTATTGCAAGACAAAGCAGATGTTGATAGATATTTCAATATGCTAAAACCTTTGTTGGGCGGGTATGTAGATTTAAAAGAATTTGGAGATAAATTTGTATTATTCGGTTCAAATTCAAGAATTATTACTAAGGAAGATATTAAAAAGAAAAATAACGCTATCAAAACTGGAGATTTTGAAAAATTAAAAACATATCGTAAAGAATCAATTAAAAAATTAGAAGAAAAAATCATATATAAAAATTGATTAGAAAATTTAAATGATGGTTTCTATGTCCTTCAAACAAATAAGGATATTCATCGTATGCAAAATTACAATATCGCTTTAACTCAATTGTTTTATGCACTTGATGAATTAAAAATAGGGCAACCACAAAACCTTTTGATGCATGATACTTCAAAACTTGATTCTTCTAAATATACAAAATCGCAAGTTATAGATGCAATAAATTCTCAAGGTAGAAATAATAAGGAATTATTTGAAAAACTTAATGAAGCATTTTATGCTACATATAAAACTGATAAAGTAAATGTACTAACTCGATTATTTGAAAGAAATAATAAAAAAGAAAGATTTTACAAAACAGAACTATATTTTGTTGAATATTTAGTCGTTGTAGAAAGCGGAAAAATTAAGACATTAAGAAGATTTTATTTTGATAATAAAGAAAAAGACGGGTTTGAAATAACAATTGACAATAGGGCTGGGCAAACTCTTTACCTTAGTTGAAAAAATAAAGAAAAAAAATAAATCGATTCTTTTTTTGACGATTTTTATTCTTTTGTTGCAAATATAAAGCAATAGTTAAAAATATTCAAAGAATATAAAAACCCTAAATTAGAAATTAGGTACCATAGATAATTTTGTTTAAAAATCTCCCAATGGCAAATATTTAAATTTAAAATATTTACACAGGAGATTTTTTAATATGCCAAAAAAGATATTAAAATGCTAAGTTCAAGAGAATTACATGATAAATATAAACCAACAACCAAAGAAGATGTTTATGAAATTATTAAAAAAAATATAAAAGATCTTATAGAAATTATGATGCAAGAAAAAAATTAAAAAACTTTCTTGAATGAGATAAATATGAACACGAAAGAGCTATAAAAGACAACTATCGAAATGGTAGTTATTCCAAAATGTAAGATCTAATTTTTGAGAAATTGAACTAAATTCCAAGAGATAGAAATTCAAGATTTGTACCAAAAGTAGTTTCTAAATTTCAATACGATATTTCCAAAATTGAAAGCCAAATTATTAGCTTATATTCAAGAGGTGTATCAACTAGGGACATATCAAATACATTAAAAGATATGTATGCTATAGATGTTGATCCAAGTTTTGTAAGTAGAGTAACTAATAAGATAATAGCTCAAATTACAGAGTAGAAGAAATAGACCTTTAGAAAAAAACATATGCCATAGTTTTTATTGATGAAATAAGATTTAAGTTAAAGAAGAAAATAAACTTGTTGAAAAGTCAGTTTACATATTAATAAAAATAGTTTATTTTGCAATTCAAAATCAGTTGGAAAAATGAAATAAAGTTGTTCCTAATTGTGGGCTTGTTTTGTATAATAAATTTTGTTTTGTGTAATTGCTATTCTCAAATTACTTATAAAAAAATAAGCCAGAAATTAATTTACACAAAATTTTCTACAGTTTCGATTTTAGAGTCATCTTATTTTTTATATTAATGACTTAAACCAGTAGACTCAATTGATAAAACTAAGGATAACTTTTATTTATAAAAACAGAATTTTTTGATATTTTGTTAATAAATTTCACAAAAAAAAAAAAAAAACTATGGTGTAATTTAGTAAATTGATAAACATTTTAAGGGGAAATTTATGAAAAAATCTAACAAAATTTTATTAACATT